>JAUXFG010000296.1 GCA_030620115.1 Candidatus Fermentibacterota bacterium | reverse complement strand
CTTCGTAACGAGATGATCCCGCGCCGACGCGGGACAAGGCTTGCGACAGTGGACCCCGCAGGCGTATCCGCTGCGATACGGCGAGGACGACCGCTGGCGCGTAACGCGGCAGACAGGTTCATGGCGGTCATTGCAGTAGAAGATTGGCGAGAGATCCGCGCTCTAGATGCGACGAAGATGGGATGCAAGAATGGGAAGTTATTTCTGCGCGAGCCCTTGGGTGGAAGGGCAAGCAAGGTTTCCGGAGGGGTTTTGATACGCGAAACTATTTAAGTATATGCGCAGAAACTTAATCAGATCACGCGCCCGCTCCCGTCGGCCAAGACAATCTGAGCCTGGTGTTCTCAGCTCCCCTTCAGGCCCAGGAATCGTTACCTCAGCTTCACCATCCTTCGAATCGCCTGCTCCTCTCCTGCCTGAACCCGCAGGATGTAGACTGCAGGAGGGACTTCTTGCCCACTCTTGGTGCGCCCATCCCATATGAAATCGTGAGAGCCTTCGCTGAATGTTCGAGCGAAGAGTTGACGCACGAACGCCCCATTTATTGAGTAGACACGAGCCTGAACCGTGCCATCCCTCGGGATAATCATACGTGCGTGCACCATCCCTCCGAATGGACAAGGTGAGACCGATTCGATACACAAAATCCTCGAGACAACTTCCTCGGGGTTCTCTGCGGTCTGCTGGTTCGTCCATTCCCATAAGCCATCACTTCTCGCTGCAAGGAGCCTTCCGGGCTTGCCTCTGGTTTGAAAGATTTCGAACGTGAAATCCGAGCTAGGGAATCCGTCATTCATAGGAACCCAGGTATGGCCGCCATCCGTCGAGCGATAGATCCCTACACCGTCGCCAAGGTTGTCCACAACGTAGATAATTTGAGGACTACTCATATCGAAGCTCAATTGCCCGATATGCAGAATCGGGTCAGGCAATGGCCACTTATCCCATGTTTCTCCATTGTCAAATGACTCCGCAAACAGAGCAGATTCGCGCTGACCTCGATGCTCCATAGCCGCCCAGTGATCGCCATCAGAGGGGTCTTGATCAAAGGCCGAAATCGTGCCTTCCAGAATGACTTCCCATGTCAGTCCTGCATCATTGCTCCTGGCGAGCCCAAATCCACCGTCTGGGTACAGGTCGATCCACGAGAAAACCACAAGGGAATCCGCATGGTGGAAGATGACATTGTCGCTCAGGCCCGCTCCCACTTCTGTGCCGGAAAGACCGGTCCATGTCGACCCATCATCTGTGCTTCGGTCGAGACTCCATCCCCCCCACGCCCTTCCCGTGGCCAACAACAGCCCATCGGTCCAGGGACTTGGCACGATTCTGCAAAGAGGCGCCAGGATAGTCTCCCAGTGCTCGCCCGCATCACGCGTCCTCCTCGGATAATCATCGGGGAAGCCTGGATCGAAGAGTATTGCCCCTGAGCCATAGTACACAGTTCTGGAGCTCTTAGGATCAATGGTCAGGATATTGGCCCACTCATTGCTGCTCTCGGGGAGAAAATCCCATGTCAATCCGTCATCATAGCTCTTGTGAACCCCCACAGCAGACGCGTCCGGTCCTCCTACGGTGGCGTAAATGACATTGGCAGAGTCTGGTGGAATAGCCACCGAGTAGACGCGGCGCCCCTCCCATGCAACTCTTCTCCACTGCCTTTCATCGGCCAAAGAGCTCAAGACGAGAGACATGACGATACCTATGACAACAGATAGCGAGGCTCTCATTTTCATGGCGCCAACCTCCATGTATGGACCTCTTTCTCAGTT
>JAUXFG010000245.1 GCA_030620115.1 Candidatus Fermentibacterota bacterium | reverse complement strand
CCACCCAGATTCTTCGGTCGCTTCGCTTCCTCAGAATGACAGACACAGTGCCGCACCTTCTGCGCACCACCCCTGTCATTCTGAGCGACTGAAAGAAGCGAAGAATCTCTCCTACATCCTTCCGCCATCATCTGAACGCTGCTCGCTGAACGCTTGCTTCTCTCCTCCCCCACCCCACCCAGATTCTTCGGTCGCTTCGCTTCCTCAGAATGACAGACATCTCGGTCATTGCGAGCGTCAGCGTGGCAATCCCGCGCAGTACGTGGGACTACCATGATGAGACTGCCGCGTCGCTCCCCTCCTCGCAGTGACTATCGTTGGATAGCCAAAGCCTACTTCGGAGGTCACTCCGTCATGCATCACTTCGTTCGCTCCTGGCAGCAGGCAAGTAGAGGGCAAAGGTTGTTCCTATACATAGTTCGCTATGTACCTCCATATGGCCCTGGTGTTGCTCGATCACTCGTTTCACTATTGCAAGACCCAGGCCACTTCCTCGGGCCTTACGGGTGAAGCCTGTTTCGAAGATGTGCGGGAGATCCGTGGCAGAGATGCCCTCCCCGGTGTCCCCCACCTCAATGACCACGGCCTCTTGCCTCGCTTCTTCGACGCCGGGCATTGCCCTGACGCGGTAGGCGGATACGAGGATACTGCCCCCGCCATTCTGTGCTGCAATGGAATTCTCGTACAGGTTCTCCATGGCCACAAGCAATTGTTCCGCGTCGGCCCAAAGAAGCGGCAGAGGGGATTCGATTCTTTCTTCTATCGAGATATCAGGCGGGACCCGGTCGCGGAGCACGCACAACGATCTTGCCAGGAGATTCCTCGGGTCCACCATGGTCAAGACCGGCTTTTCCAGATCGGCCAGCTTGAGGAAGTTCCTGCCGAGAAGCTCGATTCGCAAGACCTGGCGGATGATTGTCTCCAGGAGAGCTTGCGATTTCTCGCTCCAGTGTGAGTCTGATCGAGCCGCATGTATGCTTCGCTCAGTGGCCAGCGAAAGCGTGGACAGCGGCGACTTGAGGTCATGAGCAACCCGGGGAGCGAGACTAGCCCATTCGAGACGACTTCGTTCTCCTGATCTGCCCTCATCGGAACGTGTTTCCAGAAGCCAACGAGATCGACTTGCTCCACCCAACTTCGTCATCTTGATCAAGACCGGTTCTCGCTTCTTCTCCTTCTCAACCACAGTGGAGACCCATTGCCCTGCTCTTTCACGGAGGTACTGAACGGTCAAAGGCTGTTCGGCTTGGGTCGCAGTGAGGATCCTGTGAAGCGAGGAGTCCTCCGGGGATTGGTCATCAGAACAGAGAAGCCGGACAAAGGATCTGTTCCAGCGAATGATCCTTGCTCTGTGATCAACCACGGCCATACCTGTGGATCCCGACGCAGGGAGCACCGATTGTCTCGACGCTTGCGTGAGGGCCATGGCCGCCAATAACCCGAGGACGAGCATAAGACCTCCTGCGCCAGCTAGCATGGGCCAACCAACAACGAATGAACCTGACGCTCTCCAGAGAGGATTCTTGCTCAGTTCAAGCTGCAGCCATCCTGATACTCCTCGGCCAACAAGCGTGGGCCTTGCGTTCTCGCCATGGTGCACCAGCGTGAGCGGCAGGAGGCCGGCGCGGAACGCCCGGATCGCACCATTCCTGGGATCCACGAGCGCACAGCCCTTGCCCTTACCAACCACGACCTCGGGCAGGCCATCGGCATCCATATCCCCCAAGGCGGCTGCGATAAGTTTGCCGCGGCCAACAGGAATTCGAGACGCCAGACTAAGATCAGCCCGGTAAATGGCAAGCCCGCCCAACTGGGTGGCAAGCATGAGCTCGTCCTGACCGTCACCATCAACATCTCCTGTGAGAAGGTCAGTGTCGGTGACCCCCGCCGATGCCTGGGAGATCACGCTGTCGGCAGCGCCATGCCAACTCCGCAGAATCGCCGGTTTTGGATCCTTGAGATCGCCGCACGCGGTAAGACTGACAAGACGCGAGGCATCAGCCCCATGAGCAAGCAGTGCGATTTTTGTTCCAGTATAGCCTCTCTCCGAAAGCGGATGAAGGCGGATCAGCTCCCCGTTCCGAGAAAGGACGATGATGTAGCTGCATGAATCATCGGTGCCGTTGCACTGCGCACCGTTACAGACGCTGTACGTCGAGACCACGATGCAAGGCTTGCCTGTGCTGTCGGGTACTACCACAAGGTCTGTGGTTTTCGCTCCTGTAGCATAATGCCATAAGACCCGACGGTTCACCCAATCAAGAGCCCATACACCTCTGGGTAGCCGCCAGTAGCCGCAGCCTCCTGTGCAGAGGATCTCCGGCATGCCATCGCCATTACAATCAATGGTGGCCTGTGGACGCAAACCAGGGATCCACTCCGGAAATCCCTCACCATCTTGGGAGGGAGTGTCTTCCCGCCCAATGACAGGAATCGTGACAAGAAGCTGTGCGTGGCGGTCAAGCACCTCCAAGAACATGGAGTCAGAGACTACAAACGAGGTCGTCACCTCAAGGAATCCGTCATCGTCGATGTCTAATGCACTGAAGCCGCTCGGTAAAAAATCAGTCGGAAGGCTTCTTGACCCCAACAAATGCTCGCCTGTGTGGTCGCGTATCTCGACAACATGCCGTGCCCCCTTCTCGTCATCCAATTTTCGATAGATGATCAGTTCGTCATATCCATCACTATCGAGGTCAGCCACTCCCATGACATGGCTTGATATTCCTGCGAACGGCTCACCCCTGGGGCGGAAAATATGACGGTAGACAGGCACTGGCCTTTCGAGAGTTTCTTGAAGATCGGCTCCGTTTGAACCAGAGATCACCACGGTTGCCAATAAGAAGAGAACGATCGCGCGGGAAACGAATCGATATGGTTTCCTGAGTTTTCTCATGCACTCCTCGTTGCCGGAAATGCGATTCTTGCGGTCAGCGATCCCTGATCGCTACCCTCGAGACTGAGGTCTCCACCGTGGGAGCGAGCCACTGCGCCGGCCAAGGCCACTGCATACCTGGGCAGGACGGGAGATTCGTCCTTCAGATGCCCGGCGGGAGAGTAGCTCATTTCGAAAACAACAGCCGCGCCGTCACCTCTCTGCTCGTGAGACGCACCGATGTCCAAAACCCCATGACCGCTCGCAAGTAGTGGGGCGTAGAGCATGTCGAGGGCAAAGACCAGCTGTCGCCTATTGCCCATGAATTCCGGCAGATGAGGACTTCGCGCTAGTCTGATTCGTGAGGCCAAATCCCTGGGAAGAGATCGGATGCTCTCTTTCAAGACAGCAGCAACGTCAAGCGGCTCTTTATTACCATCAACCAGTGCGGCAGCATCTGCAAGCCTGTCGGCGAGCCCACGAAGCGACCGGCTCCCTTTGAGGATACGGTCCAACCTGGTGTGCAATGAGGAACCATCGGGCGCATCGGCAGAGTGCTTGAGGAGCCATTGCGCAGCGAGACGGATAGTAGAGAGTGCGTTTCGCATTACAGCGGTCAGCTCTCTTGCAGCCAAGGCCCATGTTTCGTGCACATCGGTCACAAGCCTCTCGGTCACTTCCTCCATGGAAACGAGCCGCACATGTCGGCCCACCGCATCTCGACAACACCGCACGGTCTCGAGCGAGAAGTGCCGGCTCCCCTTCCAAAGCTTAACGACGAAGGCTGGTGAGAAGTCCGGGCTAAGCGACTGCGCTGGTTCTGCGGCAGGATCATTGGTGAGCTTCATAGAGAATCCGGCTTCACGGAGAAGCTTATCAAAGCTTCCACGCGGTTTAGTCAAGCGGTCACATCCCAAGAAGCTCAACATGCGTTCATTGGCCCAGAGGATTTCTCTCTTGCGGGTAACAAGGCACACAGGCAACGCCGCATAACGTAATGCCCGCCGGGTTTCTCGTAGCCGCCACAGGCGCACTGCCGCTCCTCCCAGCAGAATCCCCATGACAAGCACAATGACAGAAAGGGCTCCAGCCATGACAGGAGTGAGCACAACACCACCAACCGGGGCGGAACCGGCTTGGCCGAGCTCCAGGTAGTTGTACTGGGTTCCTTGGCGAACGACGAGGGTCGGCGGCACGCCGAATCCATTGCGGACCACATGGATCTCATCAGATCCCGCAGCCCTCACGACTTGCCCCTCGGGAAGATGCAGACACACCGTTTGACCATCATCTGTGCGACATACGATGTCAGGGCAACCATTGAGATCTATATCTTCGATCACGGCCAACGTGATAGATCCTGGAGCAACACGGTAGCGCCCCCGTTCAGCCAATTCGTGGTCCAGCAAGAGCACTTCTCCTTGTGTGGTGCTCAACACAATCCTG
>JAUXFG010000263.1 GCA_030620115.1 Candidatus Fermentibacterota bacterium | reverse complement strand
CCCTATATGAGCCCTGAAGTGATGCGCGGCAGCCCGCCGGATGCGGTCTCACATGTGTGGTGTTTGGGTGTGCTTCTTTTCGAGATGATCGCGGGCGACCCTCCGTTTCAGCAGGATCAGATCGGAGCGGACGGTGTGATCGAGGCTCTGCCTCCGGATCTCCTGGAATTGCGTCCGGAAATCCCCGAGGAACTGGCAATCCTCATCTATCGAATGTTGGACACTGATCGCGACCTGCGAATTCAGAGTCTGAAGACGGTACAATCAGAGCTTAGGGCTATACTGGACTGCTTGAAGGAATCAACGGAGACTGCTGCCGAGTCAGGGGGCCAATCCACTGGTGGCGCGATGACCACTGCACCTACGACCAGTCTATCTTTTACGACAACGCCCTTCGTGGGGCGACAGGAGGAGATGGGCCGGATCACGACCATGCTTGCTGAGCCTCGAAACAGATTGCTCACACTCGTAGGCCCCGGCGGGATAGGCAAGAGCCGATTGGCGTTCGAAACTGCTCAAGCGCACACAGGGCAGTTTGCCGATGGCATTCATTTCATCCCGCTGAGCCCTGTTCGCTCACCCGCGTTCATTGTCCTTGCAATCGGGAATGCCGTGGGGCTCACATTTGCGGGCAAGCAGGACGCTGAATCCCAGCTCTTCAACTACCTCCGTACCAAGAACGTGCTGCTTATTCTGGACGACCTTGATGAGCTGTTGGAAGGCGTGCCGCTTATCTTTGAACTCCTCAGGAAGACCAAGAAACCCAAGGTTCTCATTACCTCGCGAGAACGGCTGGGGCTCCGCACTGAGCATGTATTCGAAGTCACCGGGCTCGAGATTCCTGAAAAGGATTATTCCGGCGACCCGCTAGCAGTTGATTCCGTTCGACTGTTTTATGAGCATTCTATACGTGCGAAAAGCGACTTCTCTCCTGAGGCCGAACGTGCTGGAATGCTGGAGATCTGCAGGTTGCTTGACGGGATCCCGTTGGGCATTGAGCTCTCCGCCCGGTGGACCCGTCTCCTCTCTTGTCGTGAGATCGCCCGAGAGATTGAGAGAGATATCGATTTTCTCTCTACCGACCAGGTTGATGTCCCGGTGCGACACCGGGGCATGAGAGCCGCCTTTGATCGCTCCTGGCGGCTCCTATCTGAATCCGAGCAATCTGTTCTCATGAAACTGGCTGTTTTTCAAGGCGGGTTCAGTAGGAACGCAGCGGAGGCTGTGGCCGACGCATCGCTCCGAGCCCTTTCCGGATTCTGTGATAAATCCCTGATCCATCGAGATGCGTTCGGGCGGTTTCAGATCCACGAGCTGCTGAGGCAGTACCTGCAGAACAAGCTCGCCGGCCATGACATCGAGTTTGCCATGGCATCACGGGACCATGTCGAATACTATGCCCGGTTTCTTCATGAGAGGAAGGAGCTTCTGGTTACGTATACTTCGATTGGCGCTCTCCAGAACATCGAGGCGGAGCTGGCCAATATCCAAAAAGGCTGGAACTGGGCTGTTGACAACGCGGAAGCCACTCTGGTCAGCATCTATATAGGCCCGCTCCACCTTTTGTATGATGCGCACGGCTGGTATCAGGAGGCTGAGCAAACCTTCTCAAGAGCCGCTGGAGTTTTTCAGGAAGCTCTTGGTCCGAACCCCGCAAAGGGTGAAGAATCCGTCCAAGTTCTTGGTAGAATCCTATCGCGACTGGCGAATGTCCTCAGCGTGCTGGGAGAATACCCTCAGGCTCGAAGACGATTTCAGGAGAGCCTTGAGATCATCACGTTTGGAACAGATGATGCAGAGAAGGCATTCGCATTGAGCGGCTTTGGCGGTGTCGCCGGGCGTGAAGGGCGGTATGATGAAGCCGAACGGCTCCTCACTGAAGCGATAGAACTAAGTAGGAAATGTGATGAGAAAAGGACGTTGGGGTGGGCTCTGGACGCTTTGGGAACAGTGGCAATGTATCGCGGGCGCTATGCTGACGCCAAGGAACTCCACGAACAGGCTATCATCGTACTGTCGGAAGTTGGGGAGCAGAAGGGCCTCGCCATCGAGCACAACAACCTGGGGAATGTTGCCTACTGCATGGGGCAGATGGAAGAGGCCCGATCTTGTTATCGAAAGGCGGTGTCGGCAAACAGGAGAATAGGAAGGAAATCCGGCCTGCGAACTGCGCTGGGTAATCTTGGGAATATCGGCTTAATGCTCGCCGAATTCGGACAGGCAAGAGGTCTCTACGAAGAGAGTCTTGCGATCGCTCGCGATCTCGGTGATGATCACGGAACAGCCCATGCGCTCTATCAACTTGGCGTAGCCGTTGCCGGGCTTGGCAATCAAACCGAGGCTTTGGAACTCGAAAAGGAGAGTCTGAGGATCCATAGAAGGACGGGTGAGCGTAGAGGGCAAGCTTTTTCTCTTGCCTCATTGGGCAGAATCCACATGCGAATCGGCGCCCATGAAGAAGCGCTGAAGGTTTTGGATGAGAGTGTAAGTATTTTCCATGATTTGAAAGCTCTGTGGGGCATGGCGCATGCGCTAGGATTTCGCGGCTGGGCACTCGTCGCGTCAGGAGAACACGAGAGGGCTATTCCTGATTTTACAGAGGCTCTCAGGATTGCAGCCGACATTCAGTCCCAGACTTTGGCTGTGAGCGTTATTCTCGGTATTGCTGAAGTGAAAAGAGTGCATGGCGACGGCGTGGCAGCGGCGCACCTCGCTGCGTATGTTGCTTCACACAGCAACAATGCCGTTGAGGTTCAGCGCCAGGCAGAGACCTTTCTCAGGAGCCTTGAACACCACATGAAGAAAGAAGACCTGGAGACCATTCGTTCAGAAGCGAGAATTCTCCGGTTCGAACACCTGGCTCAGCGGCTCCTCGAGGAGTTCATGGGTGACACCTCTTGAGTCTCCGCCGGCCGTGCGGCGAGATGAATAGATCAGCGGAGACTCCGCCTTCTCTATGATTCCACCTTCATCTCGCGACTTTGCATGAACGCGCCGCCTCCGGCAACCCGTGTGGTCATCCTGTAGAGATAGACCCCGCAGGCGACATGACGGCCATTATCGTCCTTGCCATCCCATTGTTTGGCGTAATCCCCCGGCTCCTGAATCTCGTCGATGAGCAACCGAACCCGCTCTCCGCGGCGATTCAAGACTTCCAGAATAACGTAGCTTGCCCGTGGCAAGGCGTAGGTTACGGTTGTTCCGTCGCTAAAGGGATTGGGATCGTTTTGGTCCAGGCGATACATTGAAGACAACTCTCGTACTCCTCTCTTGGAGCCTTCGCGCACGGGATCAGAACGGCTGTGCCGAGGCCCGCTGACGTGGCGGGAAGTCGGGCCTCGGCATCTCACCAACTACCGTTCTGCTTCCGAACCTCTCATTGACAGATCGAAGCCCATGAGCGGGATGTCTGCCCCATAGTCAAACTCCCCGACAATGTTCGACTCAACCGATTCCAGACTGGCATTCCGGGCCTTCCCCAGGAAGAAGTAGTTCGTGCTCGAGTTCCCAATGCCTCCCGTGAAATCACGGTGTGCCGTAGGATGGGTTACTATCTGCCACGGCGCTCCTGAGGCGTGGAAATAT
>JAUXFG010000210.1 GCA_030620115.1 Candidatus Fermentibacterota bacterium | reverse complement strand
GCACAATACAGGTCCTTGTGGGGAAGATGGGAACGCAGATGGGATCCCATGCTCCTTTCGAGAGCATCGTTCTCTGCGAGCAGGAGCACCAGCGGGGATTATGTATCTTGGTCATGGGCGCCCAGCTACTACGTGCAGATTGGTCCAGATGCCCGGGGTATTGAATTCCGCGGCGAACTAGGAGCAGGGAAACGGAAGTCAGGTGAAAAGGAAGCGTGGTTCTTGCGATCAAGCTTTCGTCTTGAGGTGCGCGCACTCGGGGCATTTCTGCTCCGGGCGGAGGCGCGACCGTCAATTGAGTTCCCGGCAGATGGGGACGCCACCTCCACCCTTTTCTTGGATCTCAAGGCGGGAGCCGATTTCTGATCCATCCTTAGCCCGGAGGTTTCATCGTGGTAGATATTCCTGGTTTCCATGATCCCGTTCGTGTGGGCACATTGTTCCATCCCGACGTGTTAACCATCGCCACCGCAGCCGAGCAGGCAGGGCTACCGCCGGCTGCGAAAGACAGCGTCAAGGTTCATCTGCTGGTGATCGACATGCAGGTGGATTTCTGCCACGAAGGCGGGTCTCTCTACGTTCCAGGCGCCGAGGAAGACATCCGGCGCTTGATTCAATTCATCTACCGGAATGCCGAACGGATCACTCACATCACCTGTTCCCTGGATTCGCATTACCCGTTCCAGATCTTTCATGCAGCTTGGTGGGTCGATGTCGACGGCCGGCATCCTGCGCCCTTTACGGTGATCACGGCTGATGACGTTGCCGTGGGGCGGTGGCAACCGGTCAATGATCCCGATTGGTCAGTCCGTTACGTACACGAGCTGCAGCAACGCGCCAAGAAGGAGCTGGTGATCTGGCCCTATCATGTACCCATCGGAGGCGTGGGCAATGCTCTGGACCCGGAGCTTTGGTCAGCGGTGTTCTGGCACGCCATTGCTCGGAGATATCAACCAACGCTTTTGACAAAGGGCAGTCTGCCCCGAACCGAGCACTATTCCATTCTTCGCCCGGAAATCCCTGTTCCAAATCATCCCCAAGGGGGACTCAGTCAGGAATTCCTCGATCTTCTTGATGCCTATGATTACGTCATCATCGCCGGTCAAGCCGAGACGCACTGCGTACTCGAGACCGTAAGAGACCTCGTGCAGGAATTCGGCGTGATTCCTGAGAAACTGGCAAAGATCCTGATCCTGCGTGACTGCATGTCGCCGGTCCGGCATCCCAATATCGACTTCCATGCCATGGCACTTGCCCAGTTCACCACCTACGAGAAACAGGGCGTGCGCTTCATCGACAGCACCGAACCGCTACCTTTCTAGCCCACAGACAACCCGGGGGAAAAATCGATCCTCCGGAGTTTCCCCATCCATTCATCGGGACCATGGAAAAAGACGCGCAGATAACCGCTAGTGAAACCGGTCAAGAGCCCGGTCTTGCGGTCCTTTCTCCGTTCCACCAAAACCTCCACCGGCCCACCTGGATGGCTTGCTCTGAATGCCGCCCTCTTAATTTCTCCGAGTTCCCGAAGCGCTCGCGCCCTGTGCTTGATGGTGTCTGGGGCAAGCTGATCCGGAAACCGTGCAGCCGCCGTCCCTCTGCGCGGCGAATAAGGAAATACGTGAAGGTAGGTGATGGCGGATCGTTCTACGACTTCTCGCGTGAGATTGAAGTCGCGTTCGCTCTCGCCAGGGAATCCAGCAATGACATCGGCGCCTATGCCGAAGCGGCCTGCGGCATCATGCAACCGCCGTGTGAGATCAATGAACTGATCAGGAGACATGTGGCGACCCATGCGATTGAGTACAGTGGGGCTTCCACTCTGCAGAGGGAGGTGGAGATGCCTGCACACACGTTGGTGCTCGGTGAGAAGATTGAAAACATTCTCGTCGATGTCCATAGGATAGATGGAGCTCAATCTGATCCGGAATTTCCCCTGAAGAGCCACCAGCTGTGCTAACAGATCACTGAATCTGCGCTTCGAATCCAGATCCTTACCCCAGCTCCCCATGTCAACGCCGGTGAGCACGAGCTCTTCGAAGCCCTGATCCAGGAAGAGCGCCGTCTGGGCAAGAATGCGCTCTATGGGCTCACTGACTGAGGGCCCTCTGGCCTGCCACACACGGCAGAATGTACAGCGGTTGTTGCATCCTCGTTGCACCTTGATGAATGCTCTACTCAAGTTTGTCTCACGCCGGAGGACGGATAGCCTGGCGTCTGATTCCCCACGGGGCGCGACCTTCTCGGCGTGGCCTTGCCAAAGATCTTCCATCACTTGAGCAAGCCGTCGCTCTTGACCGAGGCCGAGAACCGCGGAAACCCCCTCTAACTCTGCGAGGATCCCAGGATCGAGCTCAGCATAGCAGCCTGTCACGATGATCTTGCCCTGCGGATTGGTCCGACGGGCTTTGCTTATGAGCCGCCGGCTCTTGAAATCGGACTTGCCTGTGACGGTACATGTGTTTATCACCGTAAAGTCCACCTCTTCCCCGAACGGGACGATGGCATGGCCCTGGTCCCGCAGGAGCTGCTGCATCTCCTCTGATTCCACGAAGTTGAGCTTGCAGCCCAGCGTGGCAAACGCGACACGGCGTCCAATCATGTCCGATCCTTCCCTTGACGAATGAAACCCGAACACCGAATTTCTTTCGCACATAGAAGAAAGTCCAGCCCGGGGGGTGGTCCGCTCACGCGGTACCTGAGAGAAGACCCCTTGAACCTGATCTGGGTCATGCCAGCGTAGGGACAGGGAATATCGCCGCTCTTCTTCCGAGTTTCGCGCCGCCCCGGCACCAACCGGCCTGGGCGGCGTTTTGTTTCTCTTCTTCCCGGAGGTACTCAATGAGGGCAATATTCCCGCTTCTCATGTTGCTGGCCTGGGGTCATGGCCATGCACAATTGGTCGGCAGCGTGGCCGGCCATGTACTAGATGCCGAAACCAGTGAGCCCATCATCAACGCCAATGTTGAGGTTGCGAGACTTGGCGCCGGCAGTATCACCGATGAATCCGGCTCCTATCTGATCAGCCCACTTCCACCCGGCGTCTACGAAGTGGAGGCGAGCCACATCGCGTACCGCTCCCAGCGGTGTATCATCCAGATTTCCGGTGGGGAGATCGTACAGGATTTCCGCCTGGAACCACGGATCCTGGCAGCCCGGGAGGTGATCATTACTGCGCAACGGGCCACGCGCGGGGTCACCCCTGTCACCTTTACCGACATCTCCGAAGCCGAACTGGTGCGGGAGCGCAGCGTCGAGGATGTGCCCATGCTGCTGCAGGATCTCGTACCTGGGGTCTACGCCTATTCGGACGCAGGTAACGGTGTCGGCTACTCCTACCTGAAGATCAGGGGATTTGACCAGAAACGAGTGAATGTCATGATCAACGGCATTCCCCTAAATGATCCGGAAGATCACCAGGTCTACTGGGTGGACATGCCGGAGCTCTCGTCGAGCCTCCGGGACATTCAAGTTCAGCGCGGTGTCGGCACGGCACTCTCCGGTCAACATGGGCTTGGCGGTTCCGTCAACATGTCTACCATAGCGCTTCCTGGGGAGCCAGGCTTCCATCTCTCCAGCGGAATGGGAAGTTGGGGAACCCGGCGATTCACATTCAGCCTCACATCCGCATCTTCACAGAACCGCTCTATGTACGCTCGTTTCTCCCGCGTGCTGTCAGATGGTTATAGGGATCGTACCGATTCAGACCTCTGGTCATACTTCCTTGCTGCTCAGGCTATCAAGGAAAACAAGATAATCCGGTTCAATGCCTATGGTGGTCCCATCAAGAGCCACGCGGGATGGTATGCGGCCCACGAAGACAGCCTGGCAAAGAACAGGAAGTTCAATCCGGTTGCGTATCACAATGAGATCGACAGCTTCAATCAGCCGCATTATGAGCTTCACTTCTCCATGACCCCGTCTGAGCGTATGACGATTGGGAGCAGTCTGTTCTACATTCGGGGCAGAGGCTACTATGAACAGTTCAAGTACAACAAGAAATTGCGAGACTACGGCGTTGTCCCTGCGACCGACGACAGTACCAGGGCTGACCTCATACGGCAAAAGGAGGTCAAGAAGGATCAAGTTGGCTGGATCTCGCGGACTGATCTGAGCGGAAGCTGGGTCGACGTCTCGTTAGGCAGCGAGCTCTCGTACTATCGTAGCACGCATTGGGGGGAACTGCTCTGGACCGAGTATGCGGATACCGTCAGAGGGGACTACTATCGGTACAAGGGGCAGAAGCTGAATCTGTCGGCCTTCGTCCATCTACTCACCCACCTCGGGTCCCGTGTGGACATCATGTCCGACGTCGCCGTCCAGATGAAGAAGTATCATTTCCAGCAAGAAGAGGAAGGCAACTTCCAGGGAGTTGAGCTCAATCGCTTCGATGATGACCATACATTCTTCAGCCCGCGACTGGGAGTCACCTTCCGACCAATCAACGGGCTTTCCGCCTATGTCAACGTTTCCAAGGCATACAGGGAACCGGCGGATGATGACTACTTCGACGTGTGGGATGGGCCGGATGACCTGTTTGTCGACCCGCTGTTCACCACGGCAGACACTGTCAGATCGGGCCAAGGGGAGGTGGAATACGTCGAATGGAAGGATCCGCAGGTGGACCCAGAGGATTTGACGGACTATGAATCAGGCATCCAGTTCAAGAAAGGTGATTTCCAGGCGGGGATTGCACTCTACCTCATGCAGTTCAAGAACGAGATCGTGCCCTATGGGAGATTCGACCAAGATCGAGGCGCACCAGTGACGGGCAATGCGCCGAAGACGGAACACAGGGGGATCGAGCTTTCCCTTCGACTTCCCCCGTTGCGCCTTCCCCACGGGGAAATCCTTTTGGCCGCCACGGGATCATTCAGCAAGAACGAGCTAAAAAAGTTTACCAGTTATGAGAGCTGGGATGAGGAGGGAGAGGATCTTTCCGGCAACCCGATCCCACTCTTCCCGGAACGATTGATGAATGCAACCCTCGCTTACCAGCTATCGCCGCTGGATATCGGCTTGCGCTTCAAGAGCGTCGGCACGCAGTATCTGGATACCAGCGGCAAAGATGATCGCACAATCGACGCCTATGCCCTCACGGATGGCTGGGTCCGAGTCGGGCCATTTCTGATCCATGGGCTCGGCAGGGCAACTCTTGAGTTCCGAGTCGACAATCTGATCGACAAGCTCTATGAGACATCGGGCTACTATGATTCATGGGAGGGCGCCAGGTACTATTGGCCCGGCGCTGAAAGAACCTTCTACGCAGGCATCGAGCTGGACCTGTAGACAAGGGAGAATCTTGGCCTCGCTTCGCTCGGCAACTGGAGTGATGGGTTAATGGGGTATTGGGATGGAAGAGAGGTGATCTTGTCTTATCCTTTCTCCGAGATTTCTGGAATGTTTCATTCTCTCGTTTTACGGTCTCGGCCTCGCGCTACAGCTCACGATAGGAATACAGTATCCCTTGGAGAGATCCCGGAACCGTGACCCCACCATCAGTCATTGCGAGGAGCCCTTCGGCAAGCTCAGGATAGAGCCCGCGACGAAGCAATCTCATGCTCTCAACTGAGATCGCCACGCTACCGCTCGCGATGACCAGCTCCACCACCTGTCATTGCGAGGAGACTAG
>JAUXFG010000066.1 GCA_030620115.1 Candidatus Fermentibacterota bacterium | reverse complement strand
GGCAGCCGCATCACGCGCATCTACCGCAACGAGGGCTCCGGTACATTCACCAACATCGGCGCAGGTTTGCCAGGCGTACGCGATTGCGGCGTAGCGTGGGGGGACTACGACAACGACGGCGACCTGGATGTGCTCTTGGCCGGGTGGACCGGCAGCAGCGACATCACGCGCATCTACCGCAATGAGGGCTCCGGTACATTCACCAACATCGACGCCGGTCTCCCGGGGGTATATTGCTGCAGCGTAGCCTGGGGGGACTACGACAACGACGGCGACCTGGATGTGCTCGTGGCCGGGTATACCGCTGGCAGCCATATCACCCGCATCTACCGCAATGATAGTGGTACGTTCACGAACATCGGCGCTGGTCTCCCGGGGGTAGACTATTGCAGCGTAGCGTGGGGCGACTACGACAACGACGGCGACCTCGACGCGTTCTTGGCCGGGTGGACCGGCAGCACCCGCATGACCCGCATTTACCGCAATGACGGGTTGACTACCAATACCGTTCCTGATGCGCCGTCAAACCCTGCCGCATCGGTTTCCGATCAGGAGGTCACGCTCAGTTGGGTCAAGTCTACGAACACCGAGACCGCGGTCGACGCCTTGACTTACAACCTCCGCATCGGCATTTCTCCGGGAGGGATGGACATCATGACCCCCATGGCCGATGCCGGCACCGGCTACCGCCGCGTGCCTGCCCTGGGTAACACGAACCACGACACCACGTGGGTGATACACAGCCTGCCCGGCGGAGTGCACTACTGGAGCGTCCAGGCCATAGACAACGCCTTCGCCGGCTCAGCCTTTGCCACTGAAGGGACGTTTAGCGTCATCAGCATCACCACGGCGAGCGTTACCGACATCACCAAGACCACGGCCACTAGCGGCGGAGAGGTTACCCACGAAGGCGGCTTTTCGGTCACCGCCAAAGGCGTTGTGTGGGATACCAGCGAGAATCCCACTGTTGGCACGCACCTCGGCATGACCAACGACGGCAGCGGCCTGGGATCGTTCGTCAGCTCGCTCACCGGTCTTACCTCTGGTGAGACCTACTACGTGCGTGCCTACGCCACGAATGCAGAGCAGACCGCACACGGGGAAAACAAGGTCTTCGCCACGAACATGACCCCGCCGGGCAACGGGTTGGATTTTGACGGCAGCGACGACTACGTTGACCTGCAAGAGCCCGAAAGTCTGGGGCTGCAGACATTCACGTTGTGTTGCTGGTTCAGGAAGGAGGGCAGCGGCGTTACCACCAATACCGGAGGAGGAGGAATCACCGCCGTGCCACTGGTCACAAAAGGGCGTGGCGAGGCGGACGGCGACAGCAGAGATATGAACTACTTCCTGGGCATAAGCGACGGGGGTGTCTTGGCTGCGGATTTCGAAGACATGTCTTCTGGGGGCAATCATCCAATCAGCGGCGCCACCGCGGTCCAGGACAGTGTTTGGTATCATGCTTCGGTAACCTATGACGGCTCGGCATTGAAGCTCTACTTGAACGGGAAGCAGGAAAACAGCGTCGGCGCCGGCGCTATCCCTCGGTATGACAGCATACAAGACAACGCCATCGGCTCGGCATTGAATTCGGGCGGCAGTCCTGGAGGATATTTCCACGGCAAGATCGACGAGGTTCGGATCTGGAACGTTGCTCGTTCCGAGACCGACATCCAGACCGACATGAACAAGGTAATGAACGGGGACGAGGCAGGTCTCGCAGCCTACTACCGGTTCGATCACCTCTCGGGCACGGCGCTTTCGGATCGGACTACCAACGACAACGACGGCACCCTCATGAACATGGACGATACGGATTGGGTTACATCCGCAGCTGCCGTGGGGCATCACAGCCACGTGGGGCTGGGCATCGGCAACCTGGTGGAGGACGTCGACGTCCCTGTGGACATCACGTGGGAAGCTGATCCGGGCACGGATGCGATCTTTGCGGCGATCCAGGTTGACGATTTTCCCGACACAACCGGCGGACTGCCGGTCCACTACGACTCCACCTACTGGGAACTCTGGATAGCCCACGACGACGGGTCTTTCCAGGCTGATGTGGCGTTCCACTACGATAACTTGAGCGGGATCTGGGACGAGACGGCGCTTGCGTTGTACACGCGGACGGCTCCCGGGCAG
Organism: Candidatus Fermentibacterota bacterium; assembly: GCA_030620115.1. Lineage (GTDB taxonomy): Bacteria > JAFGKV01 > JAFGKV01 > JAFGKV01 > JAFGKV01 > JAUXFG01. Next base: position 17,689 of record JAUXFG010000066.1, on the reverse strand, counting down.
AGCTGGAGTCTCGTCAGCGGGACTACTACGGACTATGAAGGGAGTACGTCGGATGGCGTAGGCTCCATCACGGCCAATGACCTGACCGCCTTCAGCCAGTTCATCATTGGTGGCGGTAATGAGATGACGCTGGATGGCAGCGTATCGGGTAGTGATCTCGTGCTGGAATGGACGACCTGTCCATCAGCGACAGCCTACTGGGTCTACGGCGCCGACAACGAAGCCTACTTCGAGCCGGGATTGAGTTCGCCTCATATGCACCGACAGGCCGTGGTTGTTTCTCCAACCACCACGTGGACCAGCCCCAGCGGCATCGGGGATGCCGATCATAACTGGGTCTATCTCGTTATCGCGGTGGATGGATCGGAACAGGAGATCACCCGGTCGAACCGAGCGGGAGAGCACGATTTCGTGTTGCCGTAAGGGGAAGCGATGAGCGTTCAGCGATAAGCGTATAGATGACAGACTGGAGGGACGCGCTCCGTCGCGTCCGCCGTATTGGCACCAACAGCGGCCATGACGAAACATGGCCCTCCATCAAGCAATGTGTACGTCTTCTCCTGTGGAGGGACGTCCGCCAGCCGGCGGATCGCGCTCGGGGAATGGGGGATTTTGGGAACGTTGAGCGTTCAGTGATGAGCGTACAGATGAAGAGACGAAGGAGGAAGAGACAGGAATGGGAGAGGGGATTCTGGAGCAAGGAAAGATTCTTCGCTCCTTGCGGTCGCTCAGAATGACAATGGTAGCAAGCAGAAGGATGTTGCATCGCGTGTCATTCTGAGGGAGCGGAGCGACCGAAGAATCTGGGTGGGCAGGGGAGAAGAGAGCGTTCAGCGATAAGCGCATAGATGAAGAGTGAACAGCCGCCTTTGCCCCGGGCTGCGGCGCGCCAGGGATGATAGCCTGGGATACGATTGCCGTTTTCTGTGAGTTCACGGCCGTGATCAATGGTGTAGAACAACCTTGCGCGTTCGCCCAATCGATATCTGCTCATGGTAGACTGTCGGATGCCTGGTGATGGGCGCAAGCATGGCTTGCTTGGGAAAAGCGGCAGCCCCGCGCAGTATGCGGGGCTGCCGCACTCCAAGATGTATGAGAGAGGGATCGGGGGTCATCGCAAGGCGGGCATTGCAAAAAGGATACTCGGTGTTCTATATCCTCTCTTCCTCGGACGCTGAACACTCATTGCTGAACGCTCAACGCTTCCCAAATCCCCTCTATCTCGAACGCTCTATCTCCTCGATCTTGATACGGCTCACATGCCCCAAACCATGATGGGGATGCCGTGATACTCCTCCTTGCGTCGAAAGATCTTATCCTCCCACGGCTTGCCTTCCGCCCGGTCGAAAATCACCAAATGACCTTCCTCGGCTCCAGACCGGTCCATGTACTCCCATGTCTGCTCCACGCCTTTTGCTATAGTCGTTTCCAATGATTTGTGGAGTATCTTCAGCTCAATAACGGCCTTCTGGAGTCCTGCCGGGTATGGCCATATCACCAAAAGATCAGTGCGTTTCCGCCCCAGTCCGTATTCACGCTCTATCCTTCCCCCAGCATTCATAATGACTAGGGGACGTTGGTACAGAGAGTGCACAAATACCCCGGATACAAAAACTCCTAGTGTTGTGGTGAGTTCCAGACAGCCTCGGCACTCTCTGTACCTAAAAACTCGTCCCAAAAGACTTGGATCGTTTTTGACGGTGTTTCGTCATCGCCTTTGCCAATCCCGGCATGACGTGAGTAAAACTGGCGTTACTATCCACCTGTGGAGAGACGCGCTCCGTCGCGTCAACGCTATCGGCTCATACGGCGGCCATGACAAAGCATAGCCCTCCAGACATGGATGTGCCCGGTCTTCTTCCTTTCGTGTCATTCGCGTTTATCGTAGTTCAAATCCCATCTCCCCACTTCTCCCAAACGACCGAAAGTGGCACCTTTGCGATCTTCGTGCCTTTGTCGAAGATCCTGCCTGTATCGAGCGGAGTCGAGATGAGCGGCGTCGAAGGGCGAGAGAATCTCTCTCTTTCCTGACTTTACCAATCCTGCCATGGCGGGAGTAAACTCGCACCCCTTAAGCGCCTGACAGCGTGCCTTCGGCACCCTGGAAATCCTTAATTCGTTGCGCTTCCCCTTCCTCTTCCTGCTCAACAACGATATCATATTGTCCGGCTATACATCTCAAACCAGTCACGTACATCTCCTTCAATTTTCTCTTTCAACACTTCCTGAGTTCTCCGGATTTCCGCCCAATCTGTTGATATGGCCCCGACTCTATGGAGTTCAATCCCAAACTCCGTCGCTAGCGTGTAGTTGTTTATTTCCTGCAAGTCTCTCAAAGCCAGATCAGCGTCTACTTCCCTGGGAATGATGGTCTCTGCCAACACAACTTCATCTTTCAACCAGCTGAAATCGTCTGTAGTGGCGAAATCGCTGGGATACGCCCTTATCATGAGGGAAGGGTAATCAAGTCCCTGCTGCTCAGCAAGTCTATTGGCAATCGCATGGATATTGAGATCTGTTGACCCATCACATCCATAACCTTGCACGTATGGGCGTAGAGAAGTGGACCAAGACCGTCTTATCTCTCCTGTTGTCGTGTTTCTGTATTCAAGAGTAATGAGCTTTACCCATGAATTGACAACTCTGTGCTCCAGGTCGATCTTATGTTCAATCCATTCATCATCGTCCATGAAACACCCTGCGTCTTCAAAACTGAGTCTGTACCAAGTCTCTGTTACACTTTCGCTATCGACACATCCATCATACTCCCTTGTCTTTAGCCATTGAGCGGAAGCATCTTCATGAACCCCGCGGAAGTCTGATCTTCTCATCGTGTGTTTTCTCCGCACAACGTCCTCGCCCCTTCGCGCCCTGGTATAGCTGGGCTATCCAGCTCAGCGCAGGAATGAAGTCCGGGAAGTGTGTTCCGCGATACTCCTGCGATTCGTTCTGGCAATCCCTCAGAGCGAGTAGACACGATGTTTTCCCTGTCTGGCGAGGCGCATGGAGCACGAAGTACTTCTCCTGTTCGATAAGAGGAAGGATCTCCTCAAGTTTGACTCGCTCCAGCGGCGACAAACAGTAATGCTTGTCGCAGTTCACAGGCCCAGCAGTATTGAAGAATCGTTTGTTGTTCATGATTGCGTTCTCCAGGCGAAGCACAGCGGGAAACGTCCCGCACGCCGGAAATCACGCGAAGAGTATGCACATTCATGCGGTCACGTGCAACGATCAACTGAATGACACGATCTTCGCCCCTGATCCCGGGAATTCGCCACAAGAGAATAGATCTCGACTCATGCCGGGCTATCCTCCTGGATGGCCTTGATATCAGGTGATCCAAATCCTTTCTTGATGAGGCCCCGACATGCAGCATTCAGTCACAGGAAGGATGTTCGATGATTCCAAAAGAGCTTGGCAGATACTCTGATCTGTTCTCCGATTACACGGAGCTGCGGGTTCAGGAAAACCGTTCCAACAGCATCGTTGTCGTGAACGGCGATGTCATGTCTAACAGCAAATCCTCCTCCAGCGGTGTTTCCGCAAGGACATATCGGAACGGTGTCTGGGGATTCGTCTCCGCCCCGGAGATAACCGACGACACCATCAAGAAAGTCATCGCCTCCGCCACGAGGAACGCGAAGTTTCTGGACAGCAGGGAGAAGAGAGGAGGCAAGCCACTGCCGGTAACGCTCGCGAGTGGAGTGAAGGACTACTCCACATCGCTGCCGCGAAAGTCGCAGAAAGAGCTCATCGAGTTCATGAGGGAAATCGACTCCAGGATAGTGGATATGTTCGGCGGGATCAGTGCGAGAACCACATGGCTGCGGCTCCTCGACATGGAGAAATCCCTGCTCACTTCCGATGGATCATCAGCATACTCGATGACGCCGAGGTCGATCATCCTCATTTCCCTCACCATGGAACGCGACGGTGAACCCATCGAGCTGTTCGATGCCTATGGCGGCTTCGGACAGTACGAGGATGTGTTTGCCACCCCTGATTCTCTCTTCGAGCAGATGGACCGACAATATGAACACCTTCGCAGGAAGGTGGAGGGCATCTATCCCGAGGCGGGAGTGAAGGACTGCATACTTGATGCTCACCTGGCGGGGATCCTCGCTCATGAGGCCATAGGACACACGACTGAAGCAGATTTCGTCCGCGGCGGTTCGATTGCGGGTCATTATCTCCATCAAGAGGTCGCCAGCCCACTCATCACCCTGGTGGATTTCGCACACATGGCTCTCGGAAAACTCTGTCCGGTGCCAGTGTTCATTGACGATGAGGGAACGCAGGCTGAAGATGCCGTGATAATCGATAAGGGTGTCCTGAAGCAGTTCATGCACAACAAGGAGACTGCCAATCTCTTCCATACCAAGCCTACAGGCAATGCCAGGGCTTTCAGCTTCAATGACGAACCACTCATCAGGATGCGGAATACCGCTATCCTTCCCGGGGAGAGCAAGCTCGAAGAGATGATAGCCTCAGTCAAAGATGGATATTACCTCATGAAGCCCAGCAACGGACAGGCTGACTCCACGAGTGAGTTCATGTTCGGTGTGGTTCAGGGCTACGAGATAAGGAACGGCAAGCGGGGAAAGGCACTCAGGGACACCACGATCTCGGGTGTGGCCTTCGACATGCTGAAGACGGTCACGGCAGTCTCGGATGACATGAAATGGACATGCAGCGGGACGTGCGGAAAAAAACAGCCCATTCCTGTGGGCATGGGCGGCCCGGCCATCAAATGCAAGGTCAATATCGGAGGAAAGTGATGAGAAACAGAAGAGACATTACGAAATACTGTATTGATGCCTTGCTCAAGGCCGGTATCCCAAAGGCTCAGTGTATCCTGCGTGACAGCAGCAAGGATGAACTCAACGCGGAGAAAGGCGAGATAAGCCTTCTCAGGACAACGAATGACACTTCTCTGAGTTTGACAGGGATGATCGACGATAAAAGGGGTTCCGTCTCCATCAACAGGACCGACGCCGAATCTATCGACAAGGCTGTGAGGGAAGTGCTTGAACTCGCTGAATCCTCGAAGCCTGACAGCGCCAACGATATCTCGGAGATGCAGCCTTCAGAGGAATTCCAGAAGGGGCCCGGCGAGCCCGATCTCGATCTCATGTATGACAGAATCACGGCATTCCTGGACTACTCCCGTCACACCTACCCCACCCTCATCCTCGAGCAGGTTATCCTGGATTTCGTATCGAAAAGGAGCTTCTTCCTGAATTCGAACGGGGTTGACTTCGAATCCAGGCACGGCTTCTACGGCTTCATGGCTATGTTCACCGCCAAGGAAGGAAAGGAATCCTCCTCCTTCAACTACTCCGGGTTCTCGGCAGGGAGCCTCGACAGGGAGCTTTACGAGTATGGCTCCATGGATATGTTGATGCGAAAATCCACCGAGCAGATACGAACCAGCCACTTCCCCGGGAAAATCGTTGGCGACATGATAATCACGCCGGACTGTTTGGATGAATTTTTATCCGCTGTCGCCATGTACCTCAGTGATCACTCCCTCATCACCGGGACTTCCATCTACAAGGACTCATTGAACGAACTGATTGCGGATCCGCAGCTGACCCTTCACTCTCGGCCGGTATCCGACGAGATCGCCAGTGGCTACTTCTTCACAGGAGATGGGTTCAAGGCCGAGAACAGCACTATCATAGAGAACGGCGTATTGAAGACCTTCCTGCTGGGTCTCTACGGCGCTCACAAGACGGGCAAGCCGAAGGCGGTGAACAGCGGCGGCGCCTATATGATCGACGCCGGCAAGCACTCTTTGGATGAGATGATCGAGTCAGTGGAGAAGGGTATCCTCATGTGCAGGATCTCTGGTGGAAACCCCAGCGAGAACGGAGACTTCTCCGGAGTGGCGAAGAACAGCTACTACATCGAGAATGGCGAGATCATGTATCCCATCAAGGAGACCATGATCTCCAGCAATCTCGGCAAGGTGCTAAAGAATATCAGGCGCATCTCCAGCGAGAGGATCGATTTCGGAAACGAGATCCTACCGTGGGTCCAGATCGGAGACATCACGATCTCCGGGAAGTAGGCGCTCATGGGCACGCTCCTTTGTCTCGTCGAGAGGGCCTATCCCGCATTCCTCACCGGGTCTCGTCGCAAGAGTGCATTTGATTAAGTTCCTGCGCATATACTTAATCAGTTTCTGTAGTGGGATAGGTTCTCTCAATGTTGAGGACCTTGCTGACTGCCGCAGAGGCCTTCTTAGATCAGAACCCTCGTGAGAATTTATGCCAAGACGGGGTGTCTTGTGCGCCCGAGCCTTGGTAACTTCTCAATAAGCCCATGCGATATTGTAGAAATCCCCTCACCGAGCCGTAGGCTTTACCCTCCGGCCTGTAAGCCTACGGGCTGGAAGCGGAGCCGGAGGCCTTGATCCCCCTTTTTCAGAAGCTGACACTCGGACATACATGACGCCGGGGCCATTCTCTGATCCAACCGCGTCATCGGAATCGGGATCGGAATCGGCATCGCTATCGAAATCAGCTACCCCGTTACTCTCGCCTTCATCAAACATCCGGATTCCCACGACTGAGGCCATGTGATTACACCTCCATTCGATACCGATTCCGATCGCGATACCGATTCGGGGCCCCTTGCCCATCAGGTCCACAAGTAGCGGCTTGTCACGGCGTTGTCATTCATAGATGGAAGCCTTGGCGAAGACGGGTTATCGTATTCAACCGGTGTTCCTGAAGAAGCTCAAGGAACTCCTCCAACAACGACTAGGCCATCCTCTTGTCCTTTATGTCTCGCCCTGTCAGGGTTGAGGGCATTTTGTTTCCATGCCCCAGGGCTACGCCCTATCGGGCTGTCCCTGGGCTGGTATGTCAAGCCCCTTCGGGGCACAATGCCTGCTCATTTCGGGATATTTCAGGATAGGCCCCTCGACTGAGCTCAGGACAGGCCGGGAAGTGGTTTGCACTTTCGAAACCCTCCTCGCAATGACAGAGGGTGGGTCGGTCATCGCGAGCAACAGCGCGGCGATCTCGATAGGCGGATGAGATTGCTTCGTCGCAACTCTCCTCGCAATGACTGAGGGTGGGGCGACGGTTCCGGAATCTCTCTACGGGATTCTGTATTCCTAATCTTGAGCCGTAGCGTTGGGCCGAGACCGCAAAACGAGAGAATGAGACATCCCGACATATGTGGGTTGGCTGCGAGGTGATGCCGGTTACTGGATGCTTGATGCTGGAAGGAGAACGGAACGACTCCGGGTTCCATCCAGTATCCAAAGACCAGCATCCAGCATCCAGTAACCAGCAACCAGTATCGCTGCGCCTCAATCAATGCGCCACGGCAGCATCACTCGTCGGTTTGAGGCGCAGCTTCGCTAGTCTTTCGGCTTTGAGTCCCGCGGCCATAGCTTTTTCAGGACTCTTGAAACACGGCCCTCCTTCTTCTGGGCTGTCGCGGGAGTTGGTGGAGCGCTGCGGGATTCCTCTTCTCTCCAGAGCTTCGCCTGACCGGTTCGACTGTATCTTGGTCTTCGACGTCGCCTCTTCTTTGGTGCGGTTGAATCGCCGCCCTCCGTACTTTGCGTGCTCTCGGCGCGACCATTCGAGACAGCAGTGCTCTCATCTCTTGGCACGGCAGCATCATCCGAAGAAGGTCGCCTTTTCCGCCGCCTTCTCCTGCTGCTTCTTGAGGCAGCAGGAGCGTCGGCATCTGAGTCGCTCATCTCTCCGCCACCAAGGGAACGTTGGGGGCGGACGGGCGTGCCTTGTCTCGATAAACGGCTCATGCGGGGTGAAACACCTTCTTCAGAAACAATCGAAAGCTGGATGTTCACACCGTAGGCTCTCTCCAGATCATTGAGTGCGCATCGAAGCTCGTTCATGAGCACCATGCCAGTACTTCGGTCAACTCTGAGGAAGAGGTCAGTCTCCTCCCCTGCCACGGCGCTGCTCTCCAATAGATCGATGGCCTTCTCGGCGCTGAGTACCGGGTCGAGAATTCTCCCCTTTCCCTGACATGTGGGGCATTGTGTGGTCTTCTGATCCCACAGCGACTTCCTCAGCCTTTGCCTGGAAAGCTCAAGCATGCCAAAGGAGCTGATATGTCCCACAGAAATCCTGGCCTTATCCTCTCTCACCGCGGCACGGAAAGCATGCTCCACCTCACTCCTATGATTCTCCGACTCCATATCGATAAAATCCACCACAATGAGCCCACCCAGGTCTCTGAGCCGCAGTTGCCGCGCCAGCTCTGCCGCCGCCTCCAAGTTCGTGCTCAAAGCAGTCTCAGCGCTTCCAGATCCTTTTGTTGATTTCCCAGAGTTGACATCCACCGAAATGAGTGCTTCGGTTGCCTGAATCACCAGAGAGCCTCCGCATGGGAGGGGCACCCGCGGTTCCAATGCTCGAAGCACCTGTTCTTCCACTCCTGCATGCACGAGAAGCGGGGATGATCCTTCGTGAATAGTGAATTTCACTCTTGTTCTCGGCATCACTGCGCGGACATATTCGCGCACTCGTTCTGCCACGGATCGAGAACCGATCACCACCTCGTCGATATCCGGGGTCAAATAATCTCTGAGAGCTCTCGCTGCGGCATCTTCCTCGCGCAAGAGAATCGCAGGCGCGGGACTTCGTTCATAGTCCGATTTGATCTTCTGCCAGAGCCGTTGCAGGCGAGCGAGATCTCGTTCGAACTCCTTCTTGTTTGATCCCTTCCCTACTGTGCGGGCGATTATCGAAGAATCCTTGGGCTGTTCGAGTTTCGAGAGAATGCTCCTGATACGCGCTCGATCGCGCGGATTCGATATCCGCCGGGAAATCCCCCCTCCACCTTCCTCCTCTGGCATCAGAACCAAAAATCGCCCAGCCAGTGAGACCCGCCCAGTGAGATCCGCGCCTTTATTCCGAATGGGATCTCTGGTCACTTGGACCAGAATCGACTGTCGTCGTTTCAGAACATCCTGTATCTGGATGAACCCAGATTCATCCCTTTTTGCGTCATCTGGAAAGCAACGACGGTGGAGGTCCTTGGCCTGGATGAATGCGTGCCGGTCCTCCCCTATATCAATAAAGGCCGCCTGCAGTGAGGGTTCTACCCGGGATACGACCCCCTTATATATGTTTCCCCTCAGTTGCCCCCTGTCTATCGACTCTTCCGTGTAGTCAACCAGCAATCCATCCTGAAGCAAGGCTACCTTCACCCGCCCCCACGTCTCCACAATCAACATCTTCATCCCTGTGTACCTATCCTTTCCTCTGCGGGTTGGCTCCTATGCCTTCAAACCCGGAGAGAATACTGTACCCGGATTGAGCAATTCACTGTGCCGTCACGAGAACTGCTCAACGTGGGTAGTGTCAAAATGAACAATATGCTATGCTCTGATCAGCAGAATGCACCATCTCAATGAATGTGGGCTGAATCGAGAAATCCCCTCACCGAGCCATAGGCTCAATGAGCCGGTGGCCTCAATCCCCCTTTGCGAAAGGGGGAGGAAGTCGGAGGATCGAACCCTTATTGAGATGCGGTGGCAAAATGAGCTGACCAAGCGAATTCTCGACAAAAATCTCGCGGCGCCTCGGCTTCCTCGGGATCTGAACCTATTTCCGGGACAGGACACTATGACTCCAGTCACACGTGACCCCCAATGCTTTTGACTCACCACCATGCGAGAGCGCGTTCTATGAGACCCGGAGGAATCGTCAGGCTTCCCACAACCAACCCAATCCATTTGAGGGAAACACCACGTGTTCTCTCGCTTTCCGCCCTCGATCCTGGAAAAGGATGTGCCACCATGGCCATCAGCGGCAAAATCCATGCGATTGCCATGCCAATCTGCACTGGCTTTTCCACCGCGTAGAGGAGATCTCGACGCGTGAAGTAGATGGCAGTGAATGGGAATCCAATACATGCAAGCCGAAGAGCAGCCACGGGGATACGCCAGCGCCAGGTAAACACGTGGCCCATGAGACCAAGACAGAGAAGAAGTATGGCCATCCTCGCGACCAGCATTCTTCCCATCAGACCATGCGCACCTCCAAACCATGCACCCCAGAGCGCGGTTGCTCCTACTGCCGCCGCCACATAGGCCTTACGCTTTTCCCATACCGTCGTGCTGAATGCCGCGAGGCCCACGACGACGAAAATCGGCACTATGATGAAACAGAGAATCCCCTGAGACGATTCGAGCAACGCTTGCGGGAATAGCCCGCCAAGCCTCGTAGTCACCACCAAGCCCGACACCCACCCAACGCCCACGGTCGCCGCATCACCAGGCTCAGCCAGATGAGGAGAGAGAATAGGGAGAAGAACCAGCCTGAGCAGGAAACCAATCCACAAGACAAGAAGCGCCCCCACCATTGCCGAGTCGTGCGAGAATCCAAGTGCTGTTCTCAGGAGAGAAAAATCATCGGTCCTGCCTTGGGTTGCAAGAATGGAACTCCCGAATATGATCAGGAACAGAGATCCGAACAAGACATAAAGCATGGGTCTGTCTCTGCCAGTCAGCGCTGTTCCCGCCAGGGCCATGACAGTCATCCCGCTGATCGCCATGGTGAATGAGGTAGAGGAAGCCTCGATGAGCCCACCTGCCAAGAGCATCACCAACCAGATCATTCTCGATTTTCCTGATCGCAGGAGGGCCAATGCCGTCAGGAGCACCATCACGAGAATGCCGGGAGGCATCTTCTGACCTACGTAGAATCCCCACATGGGTGTACCAGGTCAGCCCGGTTGATTAGCCCGCTGGGATTTCATTAGAATCCTGGCGATTGCCCATGTCTGCGGCCGTTCTGCATTTCACTCTATGATCCCTGTGGACCCGTCTCCAGCTGACGAATCGCCCGAAGCAGAAGATCCCTCACCGGCCTTATCATTTGCGAAATGCCTCTCCCTCCGAGCCCTGCCGCCCAGATCCATGTCTGTTCGCGATCGCCGAGTCGTACCCGCATCGGAATCATACCCGCGCCAAGTCTAATCCGCAATTCGCACCACCATCCGCCGCGGCGACGCATGCCGCTGTCCTCAGCTCTTGACGGACTGGAGATAGCGCTCGGCCTCAATGGCTGCCATACATCCAGTGCCTGCCGCGGAAACGGCTTGTCGAAAGATGGAATCCTGGCAATCACCGGCCGCGAACACACCCTCGACTCCGGTTCTCGTACTGCCTGGAAAAACCTTTATGTATCCGGCATCATTCAGTTCAAGCTCGCCCTTGGCGAATAGCGTACTAGGCTGATGGCCGATGGCCAGGAACATGCCGTCACAAGCGAGTACGTTTTCCTCCCCGGTCTTCACATTCTTGAGTAGCACGCCGGTGACGCCTCTTGGTTCTTCGCCCAAGACATCGATAACGACGCTGTCCCAGCTGATCTCCACTTTCGGATCATTGGAGAGGCGCTCCTGCATGAACTTCGAGGCACGCAACTCATTTCGTCGATGTATGATGGTGACCTTGGAAGCAAACCGCGTGAGAAACAGTGCTTCTTCGGCAGCCGTGTCCCCCCCACCGACAACCGCCACCTCCTTATCTCTGAAAAAAAAGCCGTCGCATGTGGCACACGCGGAAACACCACGCCCTCGCCAGCGTTCTTCGGAGGGAAGCCCGAGGTAACGAGCTGTTGCACCGGTGGCTAGAATCACCGTATCAGCAGTAACCTCTTCATCGCCAAGGTAGATGGCCAGGGGACGAGTCTGGAATCGGCATCCAGTGGCTACTTCCATGCGGAATCGCGCCCCGAATCGATCCGCCTGTTGCCGCATTCGATTCATGAGTTCCGGCCCCATGATGCCATCGGGAAAGCCCGGATAGTTCTCAACCTCCGTGGTAATCATCAGCTGGCCGCCGGGCTGTGTGCCTTCGATGACGAGTGGTTTGAGCATTGCCCTGCTTGCGTAGATGGCTGCCGTCAGCCCTGCCGGACCCGAGCCGACAATCACGAGTTGTTCATGCGCCACGAGATCTCCTCCTCATGTACCGGAATCTGTTCCCTGATCCAATCCGTGGGGATCAACGCCGGATATCGCATTTCACGCTACTGATATACTACGACCAGTTGGTCGAGGGCCACACCAGGCACTTCTCGCATCTCCCCATCACTGAATCGTACCGTGATGGCAACCGGACCAATAGACGTTCCGAATCCAAAATGCTGAATCAATGAGTTGAGGCTCATGGTTCCTTTGCCACACTGGATCTCGCGTATCTGCACGCCGGAAGGCGACGTAACCGAAACCCGGCATCCGATACAATCCCGATTCGTGCTGGATCCATTTCCTACGGCAGCGACGTTCAGCCAGTGCCCTGATGATTGATTCCTGAAGAGCCTGACCCCATCCTCACTCCCCACGACCAGATCCTCATCGCCGTCCCGGTCGAAATCGGCAAAGGCACATCCCCAACCATTCAATACTCTCACGCCTGCCAGATAGGTGACGTCTTTGAATCTTCCATGATCGTTGAGATACAGGAATGAACGGCTTCCCTTATAGATCGACGTGATGAAAAGGTCAAGATCCCCGTCGCTGTCCACATCGGCCCACGCGGGATCGCAATGGCTTTCTGCGTACACGATGCCTGAGGGAGCCCGCATGTCCTTGAAGCGGGGTGGCTCTTGGCCATCATTGACCAGGAGCATAGTCCTATCCGAGCAATCGATAAACCTCGGATGGGCCAGATTGGCGGAAATCAGATCAAGATCGCCATCATTGTCATAGTCGCCCCACGCACTTCCGATGGTATGTCCCCACCAGCCCTCTTTTTCGACGCCCCTCACGCCACGCACGCAGCTCACATCAACGAAACGCCCCGAACCATCATTCTCCCAGAGAAGATTCGGCTGCAGCCTGTGGTTGGAAACGAAGATATCCTGGTCACCATCATTGTCGTAGTCGCCGCAGTTTACCCCTCTGCCTGCCAGGTAGGGCTCACCGATACCGCTCTCGTTTGATTTATCAATGAACACCCCGTTTTTGCCGTTCATCAGCAGGCGATCGGGAGGCCCTTCTCCTCGCGCACCGAGCTTTTCATACTTTGCCAGATAGAGGTCGAGCCATCCATCACCATCGAAATCGCAGAATGCCGCTCCTTCGGTGGGAAAGTCGTCACCGGGAAAGGAGCTGACGGCTCCATAGGCGCCGCTCCGGAACAGAAGCAATTGATCGCGGCTCTGCTCATTCCCTGTCGCGGCCAGGAAAAGATCCAAATCACCATCATTGTCCACATCGGCCCAGAGCCCCCCAAAAGCGTTCGAAGAGCCAAGACCCAATCCTTGGGATGTTTCGGTAAAGCGACGTCCTTCAATATTTCGGAAGATGCTTCTCCCGTCGATAAGGAGATCCACCCACCCGTCACCATCGTAGTCTCCCCAAGCCACCCGGCCACCACGTATGTCCATGAGTCCATACCTGCTGGTGACATCGACAAATCGTGGACCATGGTATTGGCTCACCGCGCGTGCATAGTACACAGGTTCGGCAAGCACACCCATCCGGCGAAGAACTACGGCCAATACGGATTCCGCGCGGGATGTCCAGATATTCCCCACGTCTCCCTCAATAAGCGCCTGCACCAGAAGCTCGGCTCCCCGTTCCTTGTACTTCTGTGCGATGAGAGACTGTGCAAGCACGACTCGCGCAGCCGCTGCTGTCACATCGGAATCGACATCTCTTGGAACACCTGCAATGACGTCCTCGGCCACGCGTGCCGCTGTTTCGTAGTCTCCCCTGCGGAGCAAGGCTCGCGCATAGTTCGTTCCTGCGGAGGATTCCAAACCATGCCTCTCGAGCTTCCAGCGTTGGGCGGGATAGCCATCTGGCGGCCGGTAACGGGCAACCGCATCCAAAGCTCTTCGGGCGTACTGAAGTGCCCTGTAATCACCCAAGTTGTTCTCCAAAAAAAGGAAAGCCGAGGTATTGAGCGCTCGCGGATCATCCGGGCTTTCTTGTCTCCAGCTCCTCAAGGTCCGCACGAGGACATCGAACTCCCTCTTCTCACTGAGTGCCGAGGCAAGGCGGGCATACGCCTCTCCGCGCCAGGGGCTTACAGGGTGATCAGCAAGGAAACGCCTCAGAAAACGGATCCTCTTCCCCTTGTCATGGCCGAGCTGGGAAAGACTATCGTAGAACGCGGACGAGGAGAATTCCATGGAAAGTTTCGTATCCGGGTGGCGAAAGGCCATCACGGATCCCACACGACGCGCCAAGGAACCCTCCCCCAGAATACGCCATCCTTCATACGACACTTCGAGCGACAGGCGGGTCCTGGGAATACGCGTGTGCCATGTTTCGACTTCGGTTCGCACAAGAGCAAAAAGACTGTCGGAGATCGCCCGGTCACTTGACGCCAGTGCGAGGAGCGATCGCCACCGTCCAACAATGGCTTCATGCTCCTCTGTTCGCACGGCGAGAATCCGATCCCAGAAATGGACTGCCCTGGCATGTTCGCCTTGGGCCTCATACAGCTTCCCAAGCAGAAGCCAGGGCTCTATGGCAGCGGGATGCTGTCGCATGGCCTGGTCAAGCGTCTGCTCGGCCTCCTCCCAGCGACAGCATGACTCCAGCGCCCTGGCCCTGGAGAGAAGCCTCGTAAGAGGTTCCCTTTCCACCACTATGCTCCTGGCACATGAGAGCACCAGGACCAGATCGATGAGCAAGACCACAACCACCACGCGCTTCACGGCTCCTCCAATCCGCTCATCTTGGAGTCTTTAGGAGATCGACCGGGTACCGGCCGAAGATAGGTCCAGAATCCCCTACTCTTTTTCTCCGGCCTCTGATTCGCCACGTGCTATTTCCTCACCGCCAGCTCCTCCGCTACTTCCGAAATCGGGGACCTGATCTTTTTCTCCCGCATCCACCATTTCATTCAGCACCCATGGCAGCAAGGCATAGAAGGCGGCTGATTTCACAAGGTGATCGATGGGACACCGATCTTCGGGCGAATGTGCGTACTTCTCCTCGGAGGGTCCAAAACCAATGCTGGGAATGCCAAACATGCCCATGGTCGCCACGCCATTGGTGCTAAAATTCCAAGTATCCAGCTTGGCCTTCTTCTTGACAACGGTCTTTGAAGTTTGCATCGCCGCTTTGACAAGGATATGCGCAGGTTCCAGAATCCATGATGGGTAGTACTTCTGTACCGTATACACGAGTCCCCTATAGCTTGGCACAGAGTAATCGGGAATAACCACCTCGGCGTTGGCTGCTTTCACCTCGGGAAGACAAGTGATTTCCTCGAGAGCCGTCTCTGCCGTTTCTCCTAAGGTCAACCGCCTGTCCAAGTGGATCGTACAGCGATCGGGGATGGCACAGAGAGAGGCCTCCCTGGACCGGATGTCCGTAATCGCCACAGTCCCCTTGCCAAGACGCTTGTCGTCCTTCAGCTTGCGGCCAAGTTTCCTCACGGCATCAACTATTGGGTTCATCAGATAGATCGCATTGGTTCCCTGGTCCGGAGCGGCGGCATGCGCCGATCTCCCGAAGGTACTGACCTCGATTTCCACCCGGCCTCGTTGCCCATGATTCACCGCAAGACCTGTGGGCTCCGTCAGCACAACCCAACTCGGCTTGTACTTCTCCTCTTTGACAAGGTACTGCCAACAAAGCCCGTCCGAATCCTCCTCCATGATGCTGCCTACGAACATGATAGTCATGTCTTTCGGAACGCCGATCTCCTTCAAAATTCGGGCGGCAAGAAGCATGGAAGCCATACCGCCCTTCTGATCAGCCGCTCCCCTCCCCAAGATCCATTCGTCCTTTTCCACGGCCTCAAAAGGGTTCGCCTCCCACGCGTCGAGATCCCCCACCTCAACCGTGTCCACGTGCGCATCAAAGGCCAGCACCCTGGGGCCGGTGCCAAGCGTTCCAATAATATTCCCGAGACGATCTATCCTGACCCTGGCGAGACCGGCCATCTTCATCATCACACGGAGCTGCTCGATAACGCCTGCCTCCTGGCCACTCATGGAAGGAATAACGATGAGCTGCTTCAAGAACTTCGCAACGTCATCCCGCCCCTTGTCGGCCAGCTCAATGATCTTCTTCTCAGGTAGTGCTTTCATCGTGACATCTCCTCACTTCTCGATCCAGGGATTCCGCGGGAGACGGATCTCCCCAACAAGCCTCGCGAAGCTGCGCCTCAAACCAACGAGCGATAATCTTGACTCGTTTGTCAGGTTTCCAACCGATTGAAGACGCCTATTTGACGCCTTTCTGCAAATAGTGCAAGAATCCGCCCTCGGCCGGGAGCACCACAATGGTCTCCTCGTCCAGGCTCTTCTTGTATGCGTCCAAGGTCCTCACAAAGGCATAGAACTCAGCATCCTTCCCATAGGCAGCGGCATAGACTCTGGTGGCTTCGGCATCACCTGTTCCACGTTCCTTCTCCGCCTCCGCATAGGCCTCCGCCAGGATGATCTCCTTCTCCTTGTCGGTCTGGGCGCGTATGACCTCGGCCTCCTGCCGACCCTCGGAGCGATAGAGATTCGCCTGCCGCTGCCGCTCCGCCTGCATTCTCGCGAAGACGAAACGCTCGTTCTCCTCCGGGAGATCCGCTCGTTTGATCCGGACGTCCAGCACCTCGATACCGTATGCGATGGCTTTCTCATTGCTCGCAAGTGTGACTTCGTTCATGATCGAATCGCGGTGCGTACTGATGACATCAGTCAGCTTCACCTTGCCAATGGCCTCACGCATCTTCGAATAGATGATATCATCCAATCTGGCCTGTGCCGAGTTCTCGTTGGCAACGGTCTGCATGAACTTGAGGGGATCGCTGATGCGCCACTTCGCATAGTTGTCCACCACCAGATTTTTCTTGTCCCCGGTAAGAACCTCCGCGGGTATGGCATCGTGTTCGAGGATTCTTTTCTCGAATTTGTTCGCAACCTGAATCGGGAAGGGCAGCTTGATCTTGAGGCCGGGCTCCAGAATAGTGCGTACCGGATTCCCGAACTGTGTGATAACCACTTGCTCGGTCTCATTGACGGTGAATAGAAAGAGAGAGAGGACTATCATGAGTATGACAATGCCAACAACGAGCTTGAGCAGCGCCCTCATCGCCCACCTCCCTGCGTTTTCTCGACCGATTTGAGGATCTCACCCATGGATCCCAAGTTGAGCAATGATACGGTGTTCTCAGGAACGATAAACTTCTTTCGCCGTGGAAGAATCTCCTCCATGGCCTCGAGATAGAGCCTTTGGCGTGTCACCGGCTTGGCTTTCTTATACTCCGCATAGAGCCTGAGAAAACGGGTGGCCTCTCCGTCGGCCATTTCTACTCGACGCGCCGCATATGCTTCGGCGTCTAGCTTCATTCTCGCCGCCTCACCGCGAGCCGCGGGGATGATGTTGTTCCTATAACCTTGCGCCTCGTTGATGAAGCGCTGCTTGTCTTCTTTTGCACTGGCAACGTCTTTGAATGCGTGGACTACCGCGTCGGGGGGATGGACATCCTGCAGCTGGACTGCGACCACGGTGATCCCGGTGTCATATGAATCCAGGATCTCCTGAAGCCTGGTTTGCGTCTCGTCCTGAATGATCGCCTTACCGGCAGTAAGGGCATCATCGATGCCGTGCGCGCCGATGATTTGGCGAAGAGATGCTTCTGCGGCGTCTCTGACAGTACCGTCGGGATCTTTGACCTTGAACAAGTACTTCGCGGCATCCAAGATCTTGTACTGGACTATGAACT
>JAUXFG010000034.1 GCA_030620115.1 Candidatus Fermentibacterota bacterium | reverse complement strand
TCGAAGTGGGGGAGGAGCTGGAGAAATATCCGGGCCAACCCGAACTGATTAAGTTTATGCGCAGGAACTTAATCAGATGATCGAGGTTGGTGCCGACACCGCGGACGCGATCCGCCGGTGGTCGGACGTCCCTCCATAGGACAAGACGTACACA
Organism: Candidatus Fermentibacterota bacterium; assembly: GCA_030620115.1. Classification (GTDB taxonomy): domain Bacteria; phylum JAFGKV01; class JAFGKV01; order JAFGKV01; family JAFGKV01; genus JAUXFG01. Next base: position 30,748 of record JAUXFG010000034.1, on the reverse strand, counting down.
TTTCCCTATCGCATTCTGTCGGCATGGTTGTGGAAGAAATAGGAGTGGTAAGCGAACAGCAGGAATCTGCACGGGGAAGTGGTTAGGCAGGGGATAGACTGAACGGCAGTGACTTCCTCACACGGACGCGCGTGTTCCGCTGCGTTGTCATTCTGAGTGAGCGCAGGGAGCGAAGAATCTCTTCTTGCCCCCATTCTATCATCTGCACGCGTGCACGCTGCACGCTCTCTTCCACCTCCTCCCTTCCCAGATTCTTCGGTCGTTCTGTTCCCTCAGAATGACACACTGTGGCCCATATCTCTGCCTGAAACCCCTGTCATTCTGAGTGACCGCAGGGAGCGAAGAATCTCTCTTGTTGGACGCAAGATGACAGATCGATTAAAACCAACATCTCCTCTGGTTGTCCGATCATGGACATTGCGCTGTTCGATTATGGGCACCTCATACCTCGTAACGAGTGACTTAAACAGTCCTTATTGATAGCGAATCGGCATGCAGCTTGCTGCCGACCCCATGAATCAACGGAAGGAAGGCTGCCCATCTGTCACAGTTCGGATTTCAAGATGTCCAAGGGTGTAGATCGGTGTGAGGGCTGATTGAGACCAGATAAGGAGGAGCTATTGTGGGCTATTCTCGCGCTAAGCGATCTGAGGGACGCATGGCCAATCCCTTTGCTGAAGAGTATGTCAGCGAAACAGAAGATCAGGAGCTTGTCAGGGCTTCGGTGGAAGGTGATCGATCTTCCTTGGAGGAACTCATCCTGAGGCATCAGGCCTGGATCTACAACATCGCGTGGCGCATGGTGTGGCATCCGGATGATGCCGAGGATGTGACACAAGACATTCTGATCAAGGTGATCACCAAGCTCTCGTCATTCCAGGGCAGGAGTAGCTTTCGGACGTGGTTGTATCGCATTGTTGCCAATCATGTAATCAACATGAAAAAGCGCCGCTCGGAGGATGACTTGTATTCCTTTGACGCTTACGGCAAGAGCATCGACCAAACCCCCGACTATGATCTGCCCGATCCGCGGACTATTCCCGTGGATATCAGATTGATCGTAGAAGAGACCAGGATCGGATGTATGACCGGCATGCTTCTCTGCCTCGATCGGGAGCAGCGGCTGATTTTCATTCTCGGCTCGGTACTTGGCGTCACCGATAGGCTTGGCAGCGAGATCATGGGTATCTCCAGAGCGAACTTTCGTCAGAGGCTATGCCGCGCGAGACGGAGAATGACTGATTTCATGAGCGAGAAGTGCGGGTTGGTTCGGGAGCGGAATGCGTGCCACTGTGAGCTCAAGACCAAAGCTCTTCTGGATTGTGGGCATGTGGATCCGCTTCACCTCCTGTTCAGCACGAAAGAGGCCCAGTCCGTGAAGACTGTGGCGCGGCAGAAGACTGAGCAGCTCGATGATTTCTTTGAGGCACGATGCCAAGAACTGTTCCGTGAGCATCCATTCCAGAAATCACCCGATTTCGTCGCATCATTCAGGCAACTGGTCGCGAGTGATCAGTTCCAAGACATTCTTCACTTCCAGCATTGAGGAGAATTGATCATGGGAAGAACGATCATGTTTAGTGCGTGTGTCATGGCGATGCTTGTGGTGATGACGGCGCAGGCAAGCATCATCAACGTTCCCGCGGATCAGGCCACCATCCAAGCGGCAATCATCGCGGCGGCTCAGGGTGACACGGTGTTGGTGGCCGAAGGACGATACCCGGAGAACATCAATTTCCGTGGAAAGAACATCGTGGTGGCGAGCCACTACATGATGGATGATGATCCCGCCCACATTATGGGGACTATCATCGACGGGAGTCAACCAGCCCATGCCGACACGGCGAGCTGTGTGCTCATCGTCTCAGGAGAGGATTCCACCGCCGTATTGGAAGGTTTCACACTCACGGGCGGCACTGGAACGATCTGGACAGATATTCATTACAACGCAGACTACCGGGAGGGAGGAGGAATCCTCATCGAGCTTTCCTCGCCCACCATTAAGAACAACCTTATCGTTGACAATGTGGCCATCGATGCGACGGGCGTGACCAGCGCCGGCGGTGGTGGGATCAGGTGTGGAGATGGGAATCCACATATCCTGCGGAACGTCATTGCATCGAATCGCGGGCGTTATGGCGCCGGCATCGTCATGAACTTCGCCACGGGCGTCATCGGGAACAATGTGATCTGCAATAACACCGGCGGTGAGGACTTTGGGGGAAGCGGCATCTGGACATACGAGGCGGGAACCACCATCATAGAGCATAACACCATAACCGGCAACGTCTCTGCGTTGCTTGGGGGCGGGATTCGTGTCTGGGCAACCTCGATCCAAGCGCGAAACAACATCATCTGGGGCAACTTGGCGCCTGACGGGCCGCAGATCGGCACTCAAGCAGGTGTGGTTGATCTCACCTACAGCGCTGTACAGGGCGGTTTTTCCGGCGATGGCAACATTGACGCGCATCCGAAGTTCCAGTCTCAGAATGTCTATCTGGCCGATGACTCCCCATGTATTGATGCAGGTGATCCCGGATCGGCCGACGATCCTGAGGATCCATCCGATCCCGGACAGGCGCTTTTTCCCGCCATGGGAGGGCTGAGGAACGACATGGGAGCGTACGGGGGCGCATCCTGGGCGGTATGGGACGAGTTCACCACACCGGTCATTTCCCTCTCTACCACGGAGCTTGTTTTTGAGTATGTATCACCCGGTTTGAGCGATACCACGGAGCTGGTGGTCGAGAACAGAGGTTGTGGCCTTCTGACCGTGGAGCGCATCGAGCAGGCGCCGGGTCCGGATTATGTGCTCTTCGTGGCGGAGGATTTGCCGCTTACGGTCGATCCTTTCGAGAATCTCGCGCTCTACGTGGTTTGGACTAATGTGGAGGATGTGCCGCTTTGTGATACTCTGCTGGTGTATCACGATGATGAGGATTCGCCCAACCCACTTCGCCTCGCGGTCTCCACCTTTCAGTTCAGCAGGATCACCGAGGGTGATCCAGTGAATGACGGCACTGATTCGCGGTCCGTGAACTGGGTCGACTATGACCAGGACGGACATCTTGATCTTTTCGTGAGCAACGGGCTCACGGGCGGTCAGGACAATCTGCTGTATCATGGCGACGGGGACGGTGGGTTCACACAAGTAGTGGGAGATGTCCTTGTAAGCGACGGCGGAAGCTCCGATGGCAGCAGCTGGGGCGACTATGATAATGATGGTGATCTTGATGTTTTTGTGGTGAACTGGTATGGACAGGACAACTTCTTCTATACGAACAATGGCGACGGTACATTCGCCAAGATCACCGACGGTGATCTCGTGAACCATGGAGGCCATTCGGAAACCTGTGCGTGGGGTGACTATGACAATGATGGCCACCTCGATCTGTTTGTGAGCAACTCGGGAGACGCCGGCGCAGAGGCGAACTTCCTGTATCATAATGAGGGCGATGGGACATTCCGCACCGTCACAGAGGGCGATGTGGTGATTGACGAGACCCTGTCGCGAGGAGCGATCTGGGGCGACTACGACAATGATGGCGATATCGACCTCTTTGTGGCCAATGAAGCGAACCAGAACAACTCTTTGTATCAGAACAACGGCGATGGCACGTTTACCAAGGTCACCGATGATGACGTAGCCAGTAATCGAGGGAAATCGATGGGAGGTAGTTGGGGCGATTATGATAGTGACGGCTATCTCGATCTGTTCGTGGCGAACTCTGAGGATCAGAACAACTTTCTCTATCATAACAATGGTGACGGCACATTCGAGAGGATACGAAACGGACCTGTGGTGAATGACAATGGTTGGTCCATTGGCAGTGCATGGGGCGACTATGATAACGATGGCGATCTTGATCTGTTCGTGGCAAACGGATGGGGTGATCCCCAGGTCAATTTCCTTTATGAGAACAACGGTGACGGCACGTTTGTCAGAGTGACCGAAGGCGTCATTGCCGTTGATGAGGGCTGGGCCTTCGGCGCGGCGTGGGGCGATTATGATGAGGACGGGGATCTGGATCTTTTTGTGGCGAAATGGATCGGTAATGGCGAGGACAATGCGCTCTATCGGAACAACGGAAACCTCAATCATTGGATCACGGTTGTGTGTCAAGGGCAGCACTCCAATGCCTCCGCCATTGGGGCACGGGTCTCTGTCAAGGTTTCTCCGGGTGGCGATGCGGTCTGGCAGATGTGCGAGATTTCAGGCCAGACAGGCTACTGCGGGCAGAACAGCCTGAGCGCGCACTTCGGCTTGGGTCAGGCGACGATGATCGACTCTCTTGTTATTCACTGGCCAAGCGGCATCGTACAGGTCGAGATCGACCTTGCGGTTGATCAGGTCGTGACCATCGAAGAGACCGGCGTGGGCACTGACGGCAATGATCCACGTCATATGATGCCCACAACCCTATCTCTCTCACAGAACTATCCCAATCCATTCAGCTCATGGACTTTGGTGCAATATGAGCTGCCGTTGGAGAGCACCGTGTGCCTGAACATCTATGACATCTCAGGCAAGCTGGTGAAGCGGCTGGTTTCGTGCGAACAACTCGGGGCTGGTGCCTATTCGGTGAGGTGGGATGGCACGAACATCGGGCACAAAGCAGTGGCCGATGGGATCTATTTTTGTCGGCTCTCTGCCGACAGCAGCCACCGTACACTCAAGATGATTCTTGCGCGGTAGGGATTGGGGTGATGGGGGAATGGGGTGATGGGGGATTGGGAAGAAGGAAAGGTTCAGTGGTTGAGAGGTTCAGGAGGGGGAATCATTGACGGATCACGGTATCGCCTCGTGGTGAAATCCGACGTTGGTCGGCATTGATGAGACCTGTGAACGCATACTCATTCCTGGCCTCTATTATCCCGGTGCTTGTCTCAGGTGGGGGAGAAATTGAGATGGCTGTTCAATCAGCGCTGCCATTGGTGGAAGCTGAGCAGGCTTTTTGCCAGACAGTAGAAGAAGAGGGGATTCGGAAGGCTTTTTTGGAGTTCCTTTCAGAGGATGGAGTCGTGTTCCAGCCGGGCCCAGTGCTGGCGACAGAATGGTACCGCGAACATCCATCGGGATCCGGAGTCTTGGCGTGGGAGCCAATCTATGCGGAGATATCCGGTGCAGGTGATTTGGGGTATACCACGGGGCCGTGGGAGTACAAGACAGACCCGCACTCAGAGAAACCTGTAGGCTTCGGCCACTATATTTCCATCTGGCGTACACGTAATGGTGCGCCCTGGCGTGTTTTGGTGGATGTGGGGGTAGCGCATGAACCCCCCGCTGATCAACCCCATGTTCTGGAGCTCTATGAGCCTCCCCTTCGAGGTTATCCCGATAAATCAATTGACGCCGAGAGAATGGCTTTATCTGAAGCGGAGCGGGATTTCTCTCATTTGGCGAAAACACAAGGGTTGGGTACCGCTCTGGCAGCTTATGCTGCGGACGATATTCGCTTGTATCGTAAAGGTCATCTTCCTTCCGTCGGCAAGAAAACAATGCTCGATCATGTGGGGGAGGGGGAGCGCTATGAGAAGCACGAGGTCATGAAGACGGCGGTTTCTGTCTCCATGGATCTCGGGTACACCTATGGTTCGACCATGGTTGTTCGAACACCTGCCGGCAAAGGCTCGTCTGAAACCATAGGCTTCTTGAGAATATGGAGAAGGAATCAGAGCTCGAGATGGCGGATCGTATTGGATGTCGGCGTACCGATTGAATAGCGGTGCAGCCTGGCGAGGCTCTAGTATCGTGTTTCAGAGGTTCTGTACCTGTTTCCGGCAATTCTACATCCTTCACAGCAGCCGGCAATGTCACCCACCCGCGCCCGTGTGGCAGAATCCGGAGATGTTTAACCACAGAGACACAGAGGGCACAGAGAGGAGATTCTCTTTTGGCCCGATCGGGAGACGACGATCGGGCCAAACTACTCCAGCCCTTCGGGCGATTCGACATATGCCCCACACGAGTTCTTATGGCTCATCTGAATTGTTAACCACAGAGACACAGAGGGCACAGAGAAGGGATTTTCTTCTGCCCGATCGGGAGACGACGATCGGGCAAAACGTCTCCAGCCCTTCGGGCAACATCTGATGCCACCGGCTAGCGCGTTGAGGTCCGGGGACTCTCGGCTCGGCAGGAACCTTGCCCTCCCAAGCGCATTCGCGAATCTGCAATCTGCGGGAGGGCGAACCTCCTGGGGAGCCACAGACGTTGAGGCCTTGCTTTGCGCGGGCGTCGTCCCCCGCCCACGCGAAGAAAAAAAAGCCTCTGTGTTCTCTGTGTCTCTGTGGTTCATCATCTCCTAATACCGGCTCATTATTATCACTCGTCGGTTTGAGGCGCAGCTTCGCTAGAAGAAGACGGCGTGGCTTGATTTGAAATAACGCGGGGTACGGGAGACCATACTTCTGATGGAGGGATGGCGGAGGAAGCGTTTGGACATCCACCGCCTGAGCTCCGGAAACCGCTTGCCATCTGACTCGAAGGTGGCGTAGAGTGAGCCCTCTGGCGGGGGTTTTATTCCATCCAGACCGAAGACATCCGGTCTTGAGGCAAGCGTTGAGCAAGGCGGCAATCGGAATAGGGAAGCGTTCAGGAAGTCTATCGGGCTCTTGGCCAGGAATCCGAGGGTTCTCTCCCTATCCTCAAGTGTCTCGGCCGGATACCCGAGCATGACATACACGTAGCTTCTTATGCCTGCTTCCCTGAGATTCTTGAGGATAAGGGGGAAATTCTCTGCGTCTATCCCTTTGTGCATATCATCGAGGAGCCTCTGGACAGGCGTCTCCAGCCCCAACTGCAACATACGACAGCCGCTCCGAGCCAAGGCACGCACATAATCGAGGTTCTTCAGCTCCGGCGTGGCCCTGACGAAACCGTACCAGGGCGCCGGCGAACCAGCGTGAGCAAGCTGTTGGAGCATGGAAGGCGGAAGGGCATTGTCGGTAAAATGGAAAATGCTTTGGAAAGACGCGTCCGCGAGATGATGGAGGGCGTCGAGGCATGAGTCCGGGTTCCACTGGTGGAATGGATTCCTCGTTTCCGCGCAAAACACGCAGCGGGACCAGTAGCATCCTCGGCTTGTAGTGAGTGGAATCACTTTGATGGGGGCGAAGTAGGCGCTCCAGTTGAAATCCCTGAAGTCAGGTGTGCGGAAACGAGGCAATTGCCGATCCGGGAGCCCTAGTTCCGTTCGAAGGAATGGTTCGCCGTCACCAGGAACCACCGGGCCGACTTCCGTCGAGAGGAATTTGATCACAGGCTCTTGGAGTGAAGACAAGAAGCTTCCGCCAAGGACGATGGTTGCGCGCAAAAACGTTTCTCGAAGCCGGCCCGCCAGTACCAGCGCCGGGATGAACTGTGTCCTGTAGATCACTGATATCCCAATGAGCGTAGGTGAGAATGTCTCCAGGGCATCTTGCATCTGTGACATGAGCAACGGGAAGAATGGCGAGTCCGATCGCATGGTGAGGGCTGCCTGGCAAGTTTCAACGCCGTAGTCGGGATACCTGGAATCAGCATAGTCACTGGGGGTGACAGTCCATGGTTGTTCATTTGAGACGGCATGCAGCGCAGCCGCGTAGTGATCGAGGGCTGTTCGATATTGCGCGTAGCTCTGGTAGAGGTCGGGGCTTTGGAGTCGGAGGATAGCTCGCTCCACGTGGCGTATTGCTCGATGTGTTCGATGACTCCTCATGGCCGGCAGTTCGGCTACCTTTCGAGCCAATGTTGGACCTGCGGTGCAATTCAAGTCAATGCATTTCGTCTCGATTCCCTCCGAGCGGAGATCCGCGGCAAGGAGGCTGATTCCCAGAGGAGGTTCGGTGTTACGCGTATGTGGCGGATAGACCAGCAGAACTCTTTTGGCCCCACTTGATGCCTGGGATGTGTAAGAAGCCTCACTCATCTCCGAAGCTGGTGCCCACGGCGCGGGCAGCCCGCACGATCTGATGATCAGGAGGGACGAGTTTGAGCTGCGAGATTGCCTCCTCAATGGGGACCGAGACGATATCATTCGCCTTGAGGGCGGCCATGGCGCCGAATTGCCCTTGCGCAGCCAACTCAATGGCCTTGGCGCCGAGTCTTGTGGCCAAGATGCGGTCGAATGCCGTGGGGGAGCCGCCGCGCTGGAGGTGACCAAGAACCGTTACACGTGTCTCCAAGTCGGCGTCTTCCGTGATCCTTCTGGCGACGAATTCGCCGACACCGCCGAGCTGTTTTGCATCCGTGCGCTTGACGTCGTAGCTCTTTACGATTTCGCCGACATCGGGGCATTGTGCTCCTTCCCCCACACAGACAATGCTGAACCGCTTCCCCTGGAAGCTGCGTTCCCGAACTTTCCTGAAGATTGAATCCCACCGGAAAGGGATCTCGGGGATCAGTATGATGTCTGCTCCTCCCGCCAGCCCAGCCGACAGCGCAATCCACCCCGCATACCTGCCCATGACCTCAATCACCATGACTCGATGATGAGACGAGGCAGTGGTGTGTAGCCGGTCGATGGCCTCGGTGGCGATATGTACTGCGGTGTCATGCCCAAAGGTCAGATCCGTGCTCATGAGATCGTTGTCTATGGTCTTTGGAACGCCGACTATGTTCATGCCCAACTGTCCACACTGGTGGCAGATATTCATGGTGCCATCACCGCCGATGGCAATGAGTACGTCGAGACCCCAGCGCCTGTAATTCCTCAGCACACGATGTGATGTATCGACGATCTCAATGGAACCGTCCACTTTTTCGGTGGGATAGTGCCAGGGATCACCTTTGTTGGACGTCCCAAGAATGGTTCCTCCCAGATTCAGGATCCCTGAGACATCTCGATTCGTGAGTTCACGCATCCGTCCCTCAACCAGTCCTTCAAATCCATCTTCGATTCCTATGATACGAGCATTGTGCTCATTCATGGCTGGTTTGGCCACGGCACGTATGACGGCATTGAGCCCGGGACAGTCACCGCCCCCGGTCAGTATGCCCACTCGCATGGTCGTTCTTGTTGCCATCTCGTTCTCCCCAGAGCCGGTAGCGTGTGCGGTGCATTCGTGTTGCACGCTAATGTTTCGTTCAATAGGTTTCGATGTGGCCCGCATTCTCATCTCCGATTCGCAGGCGGTCAAGACTAGTGTTTGTGTACCAATGACCATCTGGGAGCCGAGTAGGTGAGGCCTTCGATCGATATCTGTGGGTTAGCGGTGGCGGCGGCCACGAGAGACCGTGGCCCTCCAGAGGGGAATGTGATCGTCTTGTGCTGTGGAGGGACGCGCTCCGTCGCGTCCGTTGTATTTGCACGAACGGCGGCCATGACGGAGCATGGCCCTCCAGCGGGGAATGTGTACGTCTTATCCTGTGGAGGGACGTGCTCCGTCACGTCCGGAGGTATTTGCACCAACGGCGGCCACGACGGAGCATGGCCCTCCAGCGGGGAATGTGTACGTCTTATCCTGTGGAGGGATGTCCGCCAGCCGGCGGATCGCGGCCGGAAGTATTTGCGCCAATGGCGGCCATGAGCGACCGTGGCCCTCCAGCGGGGGATGTGTACGTATTATCCTGTGGAGGGACGTGCTCCGTCACGTCCGGGGGTATTTGCACCAACGGCGACCATGACAACGAGCCTTCAATCTCTCCAGGCCAGAACGTTGATTTCGCCTTGGTATGGCCACGCCTCGGGATCCTCGCACAGCCCGGCTCTGACGGGATTATGCCGCACGTACTCCCACTTCTCGGCATATGCTTCGCCACGGCGGAGCTGCGTGTCCCAGCATGATTTCTGCCATATCGGTTGCTCTTGAGGCCGTGGGCACCGGCGGGATACCAATGTTTTCCAATACCGGACCCATCGAGCCAGAGTTGTAGCATCCATCGAACCTGGAGCGCAGAACAGATGCACGTGATCGGGCATAATGACGTAACGGCCGACGAGCCAGGCACGAGCGTCACTCCAAGCGCTCAGGAGAAGATTGTGTGTCTCGTCATTTGCCAGGATTGGTTTCTTTGCCGCGGTGCACACGGTGAGGAAAATGATGATGGGGCGATCATGGTCAATGCGAGGTGGGTAATGCACGGGAGAGCGGCGTCTTCGTAGCGCTTCAGCCATTGTTCATTTCCCGGTAGGGTATGGAGCCGCCTATGAAACCAGCGCTTCCAAAGTACTGTGTCGCGAGATCAATGGCCATGACGGAGCATTGCCCTCCAGCGGGGAATGTGTAGGTATTGTCCTATGGAGGGACGCGCTCCGTCGCGTCCGGTCGTATTCGCGCCAACGGCGGCCATGACGGAGCATGGCCCTCCAGCGGGGGATGTGAGCGTATTGTGTAGTGGAGGGACGTGCTCCGTCACGTCCGGAGGTATTTGCGCCAACGGCGGCCACGAGAGACCGTGGCCCTTTGGTATGAATTGAAGAAATCTGGGAAGGGATTTTTGGGAAATCGATGAGGCTCCCGATGAAGCTCGCGATGAGGTTTTTGGGAGGAGGGGAGGGAAAGTTTGGGGGAGGTTTGAACATCGAACATCCGTCTTCGTCTATCGACTACGCCGTGACGAATCGAACATTCAACATTCAACATGGAAGTGGGGAGGAAGTTTCAGGTCAGGACGATGGGTGTGATAAATCTCCACTAAATCTATGGATTTACTAGAGATTTATGAATCCAGGAATTCGTGGAAGAACCAGTGTGGCAGGGAGGATCCAGGAGACAAAACGAACCACTTTGGGTATTCATCTACGAGAACCCAACGATTCCCACGTCAAACCAGGAGGGCGGCATGGGCGATATCAATCTCGATACGATGCTCATTACCGACATAGGGAGTACAACCACCAAGGCGCTTCTGATTACCAAACAAGCGGGAGAATACCGTTTTTCTTGCCAGGTTGAGGTGCCGACAACGGTGGAGAAACCAAGAGAGGATGTGCGTATTGGCGTGAAGGAAGCCGTCAGACTCGTGGAGCAACGTGCCGGCGTTGATCTGCTCGATGAAGCTGAAGCCTTCAAGGTTCCCTATCTCACCACGAGTTCCGCGGGAGGGGGGCTTCAGATGCTCGTGTTCGGGCTCACGTCCGTGGATACAGGCAAGGCTGCGGATATCACGGCGTATGGGGCAGGTGCGGTCATCCTCAAGAGGTTCACCATAGATGATAGGATTCCAGCCATCCATAAGATGAGACTCATCAGGGATCTTCACCCCGACCTGATACTCATGGCCGGCGGCATTGATGGAGGAGACATAGCAAACCTGGTTCGATTGGCTGAAATCCTTAGCCTCGCAAATCCAAGACCGAAATTTGACGAAGCCGCGCGGAACCATTTGATCTTCTGCGGGAACATCGATGCACGAAGATTCATATCGCGGGCGCTCGATGAGAAGTTCACTGTTCATTATGCCGACAACATACGGCCCAATTTCCTCGAGTTGAATACTGCGTCAGCGAAGGCAAAAATCCTTGATCTGTTCATGAATCATGTTATGGAGAGAGCGCCGGGCTACGCGGAGATGAAGAAGGTTGTGAGCAGAGGGATCATCCCAACGCCGACTGGCGTGGAGAATATCTTGAAGCTCTATTCCGAGAAGCGCGCGGTCAACATCGTTATGGTGGATATCGGCGGAGCAACGACAGATATATTTTCGAATATCTACGGGGATTATACGAGAACGGTTGCCGCGAATATCGGAATGAGCTATTCGATCTGCAATACGATGGCCAACGCCGGATCGGAAAGAATCATGGCGGATCTACCCGACCAGTTCTCTGAAAGCGATGTCAGGAACTATCTCTCGAATAAGATGCTCCAGCCAACCTACGTGCCGCAATCAGAGGGAGAATTTCTTGTTGAGCACGCCCTGGCAATCGGAGGGATCGAGCTTGCCTGGAAGCAACATAGGGAGATCAACTTCTCTATCGCGACCCTGGGATTTCTCGATCGTATGCGGAAGCGCAAGGATTATGACCCTTTCCAAGAGCTATTCTATGGTCTTGACATGCAGAGTCTATTTCAGGTCTCGGATATTGATACGATCATCGGCACCGGCGGAGTCCTTGCTCATACGAAGACCCGGGAGCAGGCATTGAGGATATTGGTTGATGGATTCAGGCCATGTGGGATCACGAAAATCGCCATAGATCGCTTCTTCAAGAGCCCACATCTTGGTGTTCTCTCCACCATCGATTCTGCTCTGGCGCTCGATCTGTTCGAGAGAGAGTGCCTCGAGGAGATCGGCTATGTTGTTGCGCCCACCGGAGACATCAACCCGTCGAAGGTGGCGCTTACCGTTCGGGATATGGATCGAGACAGGGAGCATCATATCCTGGGTGGCGATGTCCTCTACCTTCCTGACGGCGGGAAGTTCACCATGGTGCTCGGGAAGAAGCTTTGCCTGCAGAATCATGATACAGAGTCCGACCTCACTACGAAGCTGCCCGTTCTTTTTGATTGCCGGGGGCGTGGCGAGGGGGCCATGGATCGATCCCTCTCATCCTACGGGATTCCAGGGTTCGGCACATCCGAGGTTCAGTTTTGCTCACAGATCCAAATGTCTCCAGGGGATATTGTCAGCGGGACCTATCGATTCAAGAGGGAGCTGCCCTACGAGGGGGAAATCTTCGTGCGAACAGGCGATCAGGTTGCGCCGGACAGCCTTATTGGTCAGAATCGGTTCACCCCGCCGCGCTTGTACATCGTGGATATGCAGAGACTGGTCGGCTACGATCATGAGCTCTCGCCTGACGAGATCGAAAGAGGGATCTTGGTGGAGGTCGGTGATGAGGTGAATATAGGGCAAAGGATGTTCAGGTATCAGGGAATGGTTCTGGGAGGACACTACTATTGTAACTCTCCGGTGAGAGGAAAAGTTGTGCAGATCGAACCGACGGGCCTTGTGATTCTGCGAGAGATCCAGGACCACAGTCTTGATCCCAAGGTCGTCGAGATCGCGAAGTACCTGCATGTCAAGCCGAAACACATCCAGAATCGTCTCGAGTTCAAGGTTGGTGATTTCGTACAGAAGGGTGAGCAGCTCGTGAGAGGCTCCGGCGCAAGGCTTCCCATTTCTGCTCCCTGCACAGGGACATTGAAGAAGATAGATACCACTCATGGAAACGTGGTGATCCAGTATGACATCAAGCCCATCGTTCTGCGCGCGTTTGTGCAGGGAACGGTGGATGTTGTTGAGAACCACCTTTCCGCCGAAATCGTTGGCAGAGGCTCAATTCTCCCAGGAATCATCGGCTTTGGGCCGGAGGCAAGCGGGGAGATTGTGCTTTTTGGCGAGAAGGAATTCCAGTGGGAAGCCATCAAAGGCAAAGTAGTGGTGTGCTTTGAGCCGGTGGGCGAGGATTTTTTGAGGCGATGCGCCGAAACCGGCGCTTCAGGTATTGTGGCGCCCTCCCTCGACAATATCGACTGGGTCAGGTTTGGAGGTTCTGAGCTTGGCGTTGCGCTCACTGGGGATGAAGACATCCCCTTCTGTCTTGTGCTTACCGAAGGATTTGGGCGCATTGAGATGAACGAGGCACATCGATCATTCCTTCGCAGCGCCCAAGGTCGGTATGCCAGCCTTATTGGGAGGACGCAGATTCGCGCGGGGGTTCAGCGCCCCATGCTGATGATCAGCGACTAGGGTCAGTTCCGCGACTCCGCACGGAACTGAGCCGCCCCTTCGGGCTGGAGAGGTCAGAAGACAGAGGTCAGAGGTCAGCAGAAGAGGGGAAACGCAGAGCGTAGGAACAAGACCAGAATTGGATACTATCCATATCAGACCACGCGGCTCGCGTGGTCGATTCCGCGCCACAAAGCGACCAAGAGCCGGTATGGACTATCTACGTTCTAGACGAGACTGGCCAGCTCCTGAACGAGTTCCTGCATTCTCAGAAGAGCGGACTTCACCGGGCGTTCGGTGGTGAGATCGACCCCCGTGTCCTTCAAGAGATCCAAGGGAGGCTTGCTCGCTCCTGACTTGAGGAATGAGAAGTAGTCATCGACCACGCCTGGCTCTCGAGAGAGAATCCTCGATGATATGTCCACTGCGGCTGCCATGCCTGTGGCATATTTGTATACGTAGAAATCGTAGAAGAAGTGGGGAATACGGCCCCATTCCAACATAATTGGTTCATCTTCTTGATCGTTCTCTATTACATCTCCATGATAGAGTTTCGTCAGTGCGAAATACGTATCATTAAGGTAGTCGACCGTAAGGGAATCACCCTTCTCGATCTGCTCGTGTATTCTCTTTTCGAATTCGGCGAACATGGTCTGTCGGAAGATCACGGCTCTGAAACGAGAGAGCAGATGATCGAGGAGGTAAGCCCGCTCCTTATCCTCCGGGGATGATTTGAGAAGGTGGTCCACGAGGAGCATCTCATTCGTGATGGATGCCACTTCCGCCACTAATATCTTATACTTCGCCGTGTGATAGGGCTGATTATTCCATGAGAACCAGCTATGCATGGAATGCCCTGCTTCGTGGGCCAGGGTGAACACCGAGGTCAGCGTGCCGTTGAAGTTGTGAAGGATGTAGGGGTACGAGTCATAGCATCCTCCAGAATACGCCCCGGACCTTTTTCCAATATTCTCGTATCGATCCACCCATCTGTTGTCAAAACCACCTCGAAGGATCTCAACATATTCGGATCCAAGGGGTTCAGAGGCTTCCAGTGTGAGCTGTTTTGCCTCATCAAACGTAAATCTTCGATCGGGGACATCTGCGATAGGCGTCAAAATATCATACACATGCATGGCATCTAAGCCTAACCGGCGCTTTTTGATCTCGAGGTATTCACGGAAGGGCCCCAGGAAGCTGTGCACTGTAGAGATGAGGGAGTCGTACACGACCACGTCGACCCCGTCCCTGAAGAGAGAAGCTTCGATTGCGGAGCCATAGTTCCGGGCCTTCGCCAAGAAGCAATGGGTCCTCACCTGGCCGTCGAGAAGCGCAGCGAGTGTATTGGTGTTGCCTTTGAGCTCTCCATAAAAGCCTTGAAAGGCGCCTCTTCGCACAGGCCTGGCGCGTGACTGGAGGAGGAGATTCAGATTCGCGTTGGTGATCTTGATCTTGTTGCCATGCTCATCGGCGACAACCGGCAATCGCTGGGGGCGATCGGTGTTGTCGAGCATGGAGAATGCTCTCTGAAAGCCCCCGAGAGGGTCGAGAGCCAGCGTTAGCAGTTGTTCCTCCTTTGGCTTGAGCGTATGTGGACGAAACCGCAGGATATCCTCCAGCCACGACCTGTACGGCTTCAGCCCTTCGGTGTCAAGCCAGGCATCCATGGTTTCGCGCTCCACGGCCAGTAGCTCAGGAGTGATGAATGCTGCGGCAGCCTCATATGCGGTCGTTCTCCCGGTTATGCGTGAGATCATGTCTTGATGCCGGCTGACGCTGAGATCCTCGTCGCGTTTGTGGTGGGCATAGGCGTAGATCCTGGCCAGCAGTCTTCTCTGCTGGAAAAGAAGCGTGAGCGCAGAGGTGAGCTGTCCGGCTGATTCGGATAGCATGCCGGACCAGCGGCTGATCTTTTCAGGAAACGCCTCCGTTTTCTTGAAATCCTGCTCCCACGATTCCAGCGTGGGATACAGGGCCTCTAGGTCCCACCGATCGTATTCCGGGGTCTCTTCTCTTCTCCGCGGTGCACGTGTCATCTGATTCTCCCTCTTCTCGCGTTATAGGCGCGTCGATATGGTGATCTGGGAAACATCACACATTCAATCCACCAGCCGGTTGAGGCTCCTACTCCGACGTTGGACGTTGGATGTTGGATGTTGGACGTTGGATGTTCAATCCCTCATTCAAGCACTTCGCTTCTCTCCCCACTTCTCCCCTCCCAGATTCTTCGGTCGCTCCGTTCCCTCAGAATGACAGGCATTCACACATCCACATAGGCACTCCCACTGTCATTCTGAGCGAGCGCAGGGAGCGAAGAATTTCTCTCGTTGCGACCGGGATTGTGCTCGGTGTGTCATTGTTCGCATACATTCAGAATGACACACCGAGCACAAACCTTGCGCAATGCAGTCCACAACACGCAACGGACAACCCACGACCGACTCTTCACTCCCGACACGGCGGAGAGAAGAGCGGGCACCATGAGGAGTTAGCCCTCATTCGAGAAACTCAGCGCCGCCACCACGGGGCGATGGTCGGATCCAGACGATTTCAAAACCCTTGCATCGTGGATGCGGAGGGAAGGTGTTACGTAGATGTAGTCAATTCGTATCGGCAGGCCGAACACATAGGTGGGGCAGAGCCCTTTGCCCGCCGCCGCAAGACAGTCATTCATATGCTTGCGAAGTCTCCAATGAATGGGATGGGTTGGTGCGCTATTGAAGTCACCCAGTACTATGGTTGGGTCTTTGAAGGTCGAAACCAGCCGCAAAAGCTCCTCGACCTCCTGCCGGTGCCAATGCGTGGTGGTGAAAATCCGGCGAGCAATCCTTCTGATCTTTCGGGCCAGGCCGCCCTCCGTGAGCCTTACTGTGGTCTCCAGGGCGAAAGGATAGAGGTGGGGGATGACGACATTGAGCACGCGACCGTCCACCTGGGTCTCAGCAAATACATAGCACCATTTTCCCGACGGGTGATAGGTGCGCCTAGAGACCCGCAAGAGTCTCACCGGTTCCCGCACGCAGACCGCGATTCCTGCTTGGGGGCCCTCCCTGCCTGCCGTGTATCCCACGAACTGCCATGTATATCCCAACGGCTCGACCAGGGAGGCGAGTTGCAGGGGACGGCTCACGTCGGATTCCGCGTCGATGATCTCCTGGATCGCCAATATATCGGCACCCAACTCGGCGATGCTTCTCCGAACAAGGGGAATTCCTCGCTTGCAACGAAATACATTCCATGTTGCCACGCGAAACATGTCAGGTTCCGGTGGCGCTATAGACCTCCAGACGTGCGTCCAAAGGATAGAAGCAATCAGCACTGCGGAGAGCAGGAGGGTGATTAGACATGGTAGGACAGTCTTCTTTTCTCCAAAGAGACATCCTGTAAGCAAGATGACGAGATAGGCCGCGGCCAGGTATGGCAGGTATGTGGCGAATGGCAATAGGAATGGGCTGAGTGCTGGTGCGGTTCGGAGGAGGACTGCCAGTGCACCAAGAAGGAGGAAGCATCCGAGGGCCAGGGCGCGAATCCCCAGGGGAATGTGTATCCGACGCATCATGTGCGAACCATCCAGCCCAAGAGGAGTGCTCCTATTGCGGACCGCCGCATTTCTATGAACAGCGCACAGACGTCAACGGTGGATTCACCACACCAAGAATACTGCACGGCGATTCGCGCAATGACCGAGTCAAGAAGGTTATCATTTCCTTCCCATGAGGCGATCAAACCAGCTTTTCCTGCGGGATACGGGTTTTTTGTGCCGAGGCGCTGGGGCTCGTGCCGGGGAGGGCCTCATGCGTTTGCCTTCGGGTGGCCTCACCGTAGGAACTGCAGAGGATCTACGTGCAGTCTGCTCAGGGGTACTCTTGTGCAACGGTTGTTTTGGTTCCGTTGCCGGTTGTCTTGGTGGAGCCGGCGATTTTTTGGGTGGCGGTCTCCCTGGAGCGACTTCCCGTTCCGTCCGGGCGGTCTCCTGAGCGCGGAGTTCGTATGAGCCTGTTCTGGCCCCTCGATCTGTTTCCAATGTGGCGGTCGCCATGATTGCGGCCTGTTCGATCACCTCTTCACCCCGCGCGAGATCAGCGATGGCTTCCCGCGCTCGTTCGGCGGTCAGGACCCCACCCTGAATGCTTCTCAATGCAACGAGTTTTCTCGCCGCGCCTTGAAGGGCGCGGGCGTCACTGGCCACGATATCCGCGATCAACGCCAGAATATGATCCGACAGGCTCCACTTGTGAATGAGGTTCTGGGTCTGGAGAATGCGATAACGAAGATCGCGATCAGGAAGGTCGATTTTTGTGATGAGGCCTTTCCCCAATACAGGATAGACGTCGTGGAGCGTTGTTCGAAGCTCTTCCAGGGATCGGTCCGCAGAGGCGACAATCTGTCTGCCGTGCTCTGTAACGGAAAGGAACAATCGTGCGGTTTCCGTGAACAGGGAGTCTCCACCGCCGAGGTATTGGATGTCATCCAGAAGCAGTACGTCGGCATGCCCATACTTGCTCCTGAAAAGCTCCATCTCTCCCGTGGCAATGGCGGCCAGGAACTCATCCGAGAACTCCGAAGTGGGGACATACATCATCACTTTTTCTGGCGCCGTGCTGGAGAGATAATGCCCAATAGCGCTGAGTAGATGTGTCTTGCCAACGCCGGGAGGTCCATAGATGAAAAGTGGATTGAATCGACTGCCCAGGTTCTCTGCCACTGCACGTGCGGCCTCCACTGCCGCCCTGTTTGCCCGCCCCTCGACGAACGTGTCAAAGATATTACCTGCCAAGGCGGTGAGATGCTTCTCCGCGAAGGGATTTCTTATCACTCGACTTCTGCCTCTTCGAAGGACCGCCTCGACACGCGCCCTCAGTTCCCTGGCGTCGAAGGGCATGGACATGACGTCGTCAGCCTCAGCGGCGAAGCAGGCGAGGCGCGCGTCTGCATCCAGACCCTTGGTGAGCACGATAACCGGGGGGCGATGGAGGTGCAGTTCCCCTCTGATCTTGGCCAGTACTTCGAGCCCGTCCTTATCAGGGAGCTCCCTTTGCATGACGATTAGGTCGGGATGAACCGCGTATGCTTCCCGAAGCAGCGTCACACCATCAGATGCCTCCGTTGGAAGCGTGCCAAACTCATCCAATGAAATGCACATGAGTCTGCGCATCTTGGGATCAGGGCTCGCAACCAGGATTTTGTAGGATGGACGCCATGGTCCTGACGGGGGACTCATTGATTACCTCCTCCAACACTGGTTAAATATCGCCGATATCATATCTTCCTTCGCGCCTACAGTCCAGTGTTTCTCTTCACTGGAGGGGATTTATCGAGAGAATTGGATGCTGATAAGGCTTTCCGATGCTTGGTAGTGCTTGCCGCTTCGCTACCTGTCTGCCGGCCGGCAGGCGCGATTGGGGAACTGAAGTGATGGAATGGTGGCGCAGAATGGAACAATGGAATGATGGGATATAGGAATGAAGAGAGATTCTTCGCTCCCTGCAGTCACTCAGAATGACAGTGACAGCTCCCAGAAGGATGTGGAATCGCGTGTCATTCTGAGGGAGCAGAGCGCCCGAAGAATCTGGGCGGGGAGAGGGGACGCAGGAATGAGAAGGAGGGCAGGGTTCGCTGAAGAATGAGTTCGCAGTTTTGGGGCACAGGTTTGCCTCAAATTTGGTCTCCCCCATGTAGGGGGTATCCGCCGGCTGGCGGACGGTGCGCACCGGCCTGCCGCGGCGTAGTCAAACGTAGACGGGAGGCGTAGTCCCGCACCCAATGCTTTGGGTGCGGGATGAAGATGGGATATCAGAATGTGAAGTTATTCCTGCGCGGGCCCATAGCTGTCCGTTCATTCCGGGAAGCCATTCTTCCATGAGCGAGGTCGAAGCGTGAATCAGCGCAGAAGACGTTGTGTGCCAAGGAGTTTTAGAATTCCTGATATTTTCGTTGATGGAGGTGATCATGTCTCTTTGCACCGTGCGAGGGCTTCGGACCTTCAACGGTCCTAACGTATTTCTCCCCCAGAAGGCGGTCTCTTTCAGGCTGAATATCAAGGAAGACGGCGGGGAATTCAGCAATATTCTGGAAGAACTGGAACGATATCTGCCGAACGCGGCGAAGTGGTCTCCTGAATCGCTTGCTGACCTATTCATCAAGACGGTCATTGAGATCGAGAAGATGGATATGGAGCTGTACGTGTCTTTTTCTTCATGTCGGGAGATCGATCCTGGCACCTATGAAGTCGCCGTAGAGCTCATCGATGAACACATCGGAGAAGAGGCAGTCTACCTAGCGGAAGAGCTGCTGAATAATTGTGCCGATCGAAGGACGTTCGGATTCGAGAGGGAGTTTCAAGGGCTACAGGCCGCCTTTAGTCGCACGCTCTACGGAGGGCCCACGCTTTATTCCATCATCCATGCGGCCTACCACGCCAACATACCCACTTTCTATCTGTCGTACGCGAATCAGTTTCAGTGGGGGTACGGAAGAAGGCAGGTACGAGGGCGCTCGACAACGGTTTCCACCGACGGCATCAAGGATACGGAGTTCACTTGTTTCAAGGATACCGTCAAGGAATTCCTTGCGGACGCTGGTTTGCCTGTTCCCCGAGGTGGGGTATTCACCCGGCTTGAGCCCGCGTTGGAGATGGCGGAAGAGCTCGGATTCCCCGTGGTGGTCAAGCCGGTCTCAGGCCATAAGGGCCAAGGGGTTACCACGAATATTCAGAGTTTGGCGGAAGTCGAGGAGGCCTTCACGGCGTTGCTTGAGGCGGAGGTGAAGGGAGGCATCATTGTTGAACAGCAGGTCACGGGGCATGACCACCGACTCCTGACCGTGGGGGGTAAATGTGTCGCCGCGCTCAAACGTGTGCCCGCCTATGTGATAGGTGACGGTCGAGGGACGATTGAGGAACTCATAGAGAAAGAGAATCAGACCTTTGTGAGGCGGAACAATGCGCGCTCCCCTTTGGCGAGTATCAACATCGACGATGATCTGCAAGCGTATCTGAGGCTCCAGGATCTGCGGCTGAACTCGGTGTTGGATGAAGGACAGCAAGTATTCTTGAGACGAGTAGCCAATATTTCCGCGGGCGGGGTCTCGATCAATGTGACGGATAAGATCCATCCTGACAACGAACTCCTGGCGGAGCATGTTGCCGCCTTTCTCAATCTTACCATTCTCGGCGTCGATGTATTGGCTGACGACATTACGAAATCATGGAGAGAATCGCCGCTGTCGATCATCGAGATCAATGCGGGTCCTGGTGTGTTCATGCATCTTGCCCCGGCCCAGGGCGAATCCATAGACGTCCCGGGCATGATCATGAAGTCTCTTTTTCATTCCGGTGGACGGGGACGGATACCGATTTTGGTTTTCAGCAGGTTATCTCGTGCAATGCAAGAGCGTACCACCAACATCGTGCGCTCAAGCGGCCAAGATCTTATTGTGGGGAGTGCATCAGCAGAAGGGGTGTACTTTGATGGGAAATTTCTTTCCAAGAACGAACGGCAATGGACCCAAGTCGCGGTGCTCCTCCGTCATCAGCATCTTGATGCGGCCATCATCGAATACCGTGATCAGGATATTGTAGATGATGGTCTCAGGTATGCGGGGGCCGACATCGTATGCCTCCTGGAGGCCACTGAAGCCGAGCAGGTGTTGGCCAGGGACATCGAGGATGGGGGATGGCTCCTCGTGGCCAAGGATCTTTTTCCTCTCGCCCAGGTTCCAGAGCGTGTCAAGGTCGCCGTGATCGATGTTGATGGGGAACTCTCCACCCCGCCGGAAGGTGCGGATGTGCTGGCAACGATTCGCGATGGGGTGCCTGTCTTCTTAGGTGGAGGATTTGAGGGTGAGCAAGGTGAGGCTGATGAGAGTCTCTCTCTGGCGGAGAGTATCACTGCTTCATTCTTGGCCAAGATCATGCCGGTGGTTGTGGATTCGTACTGCAAAGAAACAGGAGGCGCATGATGGAGCATCTGCTTCTGCTCAAGGGGGCAGACATATTCTCGCCCGCTCCATTGGGGCTCCTGGATATCCTGGTCGCCGGGGGCAAGATCATAGCTGTGGGACCATCGTTAGAGATGCAGGTGGGCGGCGGAATCGAATTGGAACTCATCGACTGCGCCGGTCTCAAGGCCGTTCCTGGGCTCATTGATGGCCACGTGCATGTGGCAGGTGCAGGCGGGGAGGGCGGACCGGCCACACGAACCCCTGAGGTGACTCTCTCCCAGTTGCTGGCCGGAGGCATTACCACGGTAATCGGGTGCTTGGGCACTGATGGATACACCAGAAGCCCGCTGAGCGTTCTCATGAAGGTGAAGGCGCTTCGGGCCGAAGGCGTTTCATCATGGATGCTCACTGGGGCCTACCAGGTTCCCCCGCCTACGATCACTGGTGACGTGGGGCGGGATCTTGCGCTGATCGAGGAGGTAATCGGCGTTGGTGAGGTGGCCATTTCCGATCACCGAGCCAGCTTCATGGATACCGGCGCACTCATCGATCTAGCCAGCAAGGCAAGAGTTGGGGGCATGTTGGGTGGCAAAGCCGGTATAGTGCAGCTTCACATGGGCGATGCAGAGAATCCTCTCAGGCCCATCCACGACGCCGTTGAGGCGAGCATGATCCCTCTTAGTCAGTTCATGCCCACACATATGAATCGGAATGCGTGGATTTTCGAAGCGGCCAAGGAATTTGGTCGAAAAGGGGGACGAATCGATCTTACGGCAAGTTCATACCCTTACTTCTCCGATGTCGAGATCAAGCCGAGCATCGCGGTTCGTGAGCTGCTGGCCGCTGAGGTTCCATTGGACAGGATTACGCTTAGCTCAGATGGGAATGGGAGCCTGCCCGGGTTCGACGATCGAGGCAATCTCGTGAGACTCGATATTGGGCAGCCTTCCTCCATCTATACCGTGATGGTGGATATGGTGGTCCAAGAGGATATGGCAATGGAATCAGCTTTGTCCGTGGTGACTCGAAATCCGGCCCGAACATACAGGCTGCCCGGCAAAGGAGAGATTGGGCTCGGATACGATGCTGACATTGTCCTTGTGGATGAGGAGTGGCAGATCACGCATCTTTTGGCCCGCGGCCGGTTTCTTGTCAAGGCAGGGGTCGGGAAGAAGGGAACCTTCGAGCCATAACCTCCCACACCATATGGGTGAGGTTTTCCGGATCCACGGTCTCGTCCTGATAGATAGGGCCAATGAAGCTCAGCCCCTGTGGAGGCGCACAGGGAGCTAGCCCGGACTTCTTACCGGCCTTCGTCGCGAAATGGCTGAGATGGCATTGCCCGCAAGGCTTGCGACCGAGGCCGGCCGAAGGCGTATCCTCTGCGATACGCTGAGGGCGACCGACAGAGCGTAACGAGGCAGGCGGTGCCATATCCGTCGTTGTAGTAGAAGGCTGGTGAGAAATCCGGGCTAAGCTTCTGCCGCCTGCCAGCGCGTCGCGAAAGCGGTTCATGCCCTCTGCTCTTCGGGCAAGGTCAACCTGCATGCCTACCAATCTGCGCACAAGGCGATGATAGAAATGCGATGCACAGATCTGAAATCGTAGCTCATGTGCGGCAGAGAGCCACCGGGCGCCATGGAAATGGGTCCTGTAGGTGTCACGAGCCGGATCGTGTTTGCAGAAACCGGCCACATCATGCCATCCAACAAGCAATGATGCGCAGCCTCGAAGCACCTCAACATCCAGTGGTTGGGTGACTATCCACATGCGGGCTCTCTCGAGGGCGGTGGGTCTCAGAGCTATTCTGTACTCATAGTACCGAGCGAGTGCGTGCCGTCTGGCGTCCCAGTCCTCCGGAACACCAGACACTCCGTGTATCCGGATGTCCGGTGGCAAGAGGCCGTTCAAGGATCGTTTGACGGCGGCAAGGTTCATTGCCTTGGGGATATCGGCGTGGGCGATCTGTTCGAATGCGTGGACTCCTGAATCGGTCCTTCCGGATCCAGTAGGCACGATGGCAGCACCATAGATAGTGGAGAGCGCGGCCATAAGCTCGCCCTGAATCGTTCTCCGATCCGACTGTCTCTGCCATCCGGAGAACAGTGAACCGTCATACTCGATGATTAGTCGTATCCTTGGCACGGTTCACTCACACGAAAACGGGGGAATCCCCTCTGAAAAGAGGCTCATTGTTGGCATCAAGCACGCGCGAGACATCCGCGCTATCCGGGATGACATGATCTCCTTCCGGACTTAACCCGGACTTCTCATCCCGCGTCCGCCGCGGGATGAGAAGTCCGGGTTAGGCGTTTGGAAAGAATCGAGGATGTCGCCTTTGCCGGGGGCCTATTCCGGCGGCAAGCTGCCTCTACTTATCTCTCCTTTGTCGATCCGGAAGTAGAAACCGCAAGAGGGATTCGTGCATACCCAGGCCTTATACATCACGCTCGCCCCATCACGACCGTAATCAGAAAGGGGAATGAGCACTCCGAGATGGCACTTGAGGCACTCTGGATAAGATCCTTCCACCATAAATCACCTCCTCCAAGAACAGGGCCTCATGTCTTGCGTTCCTGCTTGCGTGCAGCAGGGAACAGGACATTGTTGAGTATCAATCTATATCCGGGGGAATTTCGCTTCAGGTTCAGATCAGTTGGAGGATCTCCCACCAGATGCTGATAATCCTCCGGATCATGTCCTCCAAGAAAAGTAAACGTCCCCTTCCCAAGATTTCCATGGAGGTATTTCACCTCATTCGTCTTCGGAGTCTCGCCTAACCTTATTACATCAGCCTTGAGCATCCTCGCATTGTAGCCTGTTGTCTGACCCATGAAACCCTTGACGAATCGCACGTGGCACTGTGTCAGCATGCACGGGACCGGATCGAACTGTGCCGAGAAGTCGAAGAGGCGAAAGTAGTCCAACTCTCGAGGAACTCGTGTTCGTTCCGGCGTGGTGTCAATGTCAGAGAACTCATAGACCAAAGGGTTTGGAAAGACCCGGAACCCAGTGAACGCCAAAGTCCTCGAGTAGTCAAGTGCCTTCTGATGGCCCGGGGCTACTGGATCACCGTCAAATACCTCATGCACGATATCGGTTTTCAGTGCGGAGAGGCTTATATCGATTGTGTCAGTAGCGCTGCACATGGCGAATAGGAAGCCTCCCTCTTCAACATAGTGCCTGATGACCAGGGCAACAGCCCCCTTATGTGCTGAGACCTTCGAAAAACCGGCAGCTGCCGCATCAGCCTCATACTGGGCCTTTCTGGTGCGGTACCACTGAGCCTGCCCGAATGTGGCATAGAATTTCCCGTACTGGCCCGTAAAATCCTCGTGGTGCAGATGGAGCCAGTCATATTTCTCGAGCCCCCCTGCCAGGATTTCGCTGTCCCAGACCGTATCATAGGGAATTCGCGCATATTCCAATGCCAAACGCACGGCATCATCCCATGGCTCGGCAGACGGGGGGCAGTACACGGCAATTATAGGTGCCTTTTCGAGAAGGATGGATTTTTTGTTGCCGGCGGCCAACTCCGTACGAAGGCCTGAAACCGTGCCCGCATCCAAAGAGACTACAGTCACGCCATAGACAAGGGCTTCACGTTTGGTCTGGTCGTTCTCGCTCAGAAGGAATGAACCTCCCCGGTAATTGAGCAACCATTCGACCTCCCCGCCGAATTCGAGAATACGGTAGGCGAGTCCGTACGCTCGCAGGTGATCCCGTTGCGGTTCGTCCATAGGCACCAGGAGCGACGATGCCGATGCCGTGGTGACCCAAAAGAGGGCAAGGAAGAGACCGGAAAGACGTTGCAACCAATGGAGATTTCCCGGATGAAGGGTGTCGCGTTCCGGACATTGGAGATGTGCCGAGAAGCCTCCATGGCACAAGAGCGACGATGGAGTTTTCATGTGAGGGGCCGCCTCTCCCAGAGCGCGACGTCGTCGCTGCTGAAAACAGCAACACCGGCTTTCAACAGAGCCGCGGTGCTGACTCCCGGACCACTCACCGTTTCTCCGTTCTTTACCACATGGTGAACGCCACATGATGGGCTTCGTTCTTTCATGATTGCCGTTCGGCAACCGCAGATTCGGGCAACCAAGATGGCTTCACGAGCTCCTCGCAGGAAGGATTCCGTCACATTTCTGCCCTCCAGATTGCAAAGCCTGGAAGCTCCCTGAAGCACGTCATATCCGTTCCCTGATATGATCTCTGAGGGTACACGGGGCGTAGGAAGACCACCCATCTGTTCTGGACAGACGGGTATCAGCGTGAAGTATTCCCTTATGATGGCCGGAAGTTGGGAATCGGGCTGCAATATGCAGCCATCATATCTACATGAGAAGCCCAGGAGACATGCGCTCACAAGCACAGGCCCCGGACCTGCCGCCATCAACCGTTGAACGCCGGATCGAGGATTACGCGATGCTGGTTGCTGGTTACTGGTTGCTGGCGGAGCATCTGCTTCGTCCTTTCCTTCCAGTATCCAGCAACCAGCATCAAGCATCCAGCAACTGCCATCCAAGATAGGGAGTCAAAATGGTGAGCTATTCTTGCGCAAGCCTCTAGTCCACAATGGCTCCTGGGAGAATATAGGGAAGGGGATCCACGGGTTTTCCGTCACGGCGCACCTCATAATGAAGATGGCTCGCCGTGGTGATGCCTGTGGATCCGACTAAGGCCACGATCTGACTGCGGGTCACGCGTTGGCCTACCCGGACCTTGTTGATCCGATTGTGTGCGTAACGGGTGACTATGCCGTTTCCATGATCGATCTCGATCATGCGCCCATAGCCGCCGTAGTTCCCGTTGAAGGTGACTACTCCGTCTGCCGAGGCGATGATAGGCGTACCCTCTTTGGCCGCCAAATCAACGCCCTCGTGCATAGCCTCGACGCCGTAGATGGGATGAATACGCATGCCGAATCTGCTATTGATCAGACCTCCGGGCACTGGTGAGATGGAGGGAATCCGACTCAGGAATTCGGCATTCTCTGTTGCCTTGCGTTCTGCTTCCTCGAGATTTGTCCTGAGCAACGAGATACCCCGGGAGATCTTGTCGAGCCGTTCCCACGCTTCCTTTGCGGGGGAAGGCTGGGTAGGCCATATTTTCTCGCGACCTCCAATGCCTACCTGGTAGACTTCGTCCGGAATCTGATCGAGGCCCACCGTACGCCGCAGAGCCGCATCATTCTTGTTGAGGTTCTCGATCTGTTGCGACAGTTCTTCGATCTTGACTTCCACGGCCTTGAATTGGGTCTCATGCGCCTGTTGCTCCCAGGAAAGCCTGTCAATCTCATATTGGCTGACGCGCCTTCCGAGGGAGTAGAATCCCAGGACGGCGGAAAGGAATAGGAGGAGCATCACAGCATATGTCTTCAATGATCTATATCCATATTTCATAGCATTTTTCCAATGGTGATTTCTAAGAGAGCCACTCTTACATATAGATGGGATTCAAGTTTACATAGTTGACGAGGCATAGTCAACTATGACTCAGTAGACCCATCCCCCTTATCACAGTCGGAACTTCCCCGAGTATCGCTGGCAACTATGGCCAAATGAAGATCGTCGAGTTGCGACTGATCGACACTCGCCGGCGCATCCATCAGAAGATCTCGGCCACTATACGTCTTCGGGAATGCGACGACGTCGGACATCCGTTCCGTGCCTTGTAACACCATGAGCAATCTGTCGAGTCCCGGTGCTGCGCCCCCGTGAGGAGGGGCGCCGAACTCGAGAGCATTGAGAAGGTGCCCGAACTTCTCAATGCCTTCCTGCTCACTGATACCAATGAGCTTCATGATCTTGACTTGAAGCTCGCGTTGATGATTTCGGAGACTGCCTGAGCAGAGCTCGAACCCGTTGCATACTGCATCCATCTGGGTGCTGAGCACCGAAAGGGGTTCACTGTCAAGCAGTGGGATATGCTCTTTCTTGGGCAGCACAAACATGTGATGCACAGGATCTAATCTGTTCTGAACGGGATTCCATTCGAACTGTGGAAAATCGACGACGAAAAGGAAGGCAAGCATGCTCTTGTCAATCAAGTCAAGCTTGTTTGCCATGTGGGTCCGTACTCTGCCAAGGAACTCTACCGTGGGCTTCCATGGTCCACCGGCAAAAAGGAGAAGGTCGTCAGGCCCTGGTGAGGCCAACTTCTCCAAGACCGCCATGGTTTGTTCATCCAGGATTCGCTTGATGGAACTCCCGCGAACTTGGCCAGCCTTATAGGCGACCCATGCGATTCCCGTACCCGCGAGCTTCTCGGGGAGTTCCTTGAGCTGATCGAGTTCTCTTCTCGACCAGAGGCCTCCCTTCGGAATGACCATTCCCCTGAGGGTCTGATCCTGTCTGGTGGCAGCTTCCTTCAGAGGCACAAGCTCACATGCGGTGAACGCACCAGCTAGATCGATCAATTCCATGCCGAACCGAAGGTCCGGTTTGTCGCTTCCATAGGTATCCATGACATACTGATAGGTGAGTCTAGGGATTGGCTTTTCCTTGATCGTGAGATCGCTGAATCGTTCGGCCGCGCTTACGAAGATTTTCTCCAGTATAGCGATTATGTCGTCGGTATCCACGAAACTCATCTCCAAGTCGAGCTGCGTATGCTCGGCTTGTCTGTCGGCCCGGGCATCCTCATCCCTCAGACATCTGGCGAATTGGAAGTACCGCTCGACTCCCCCCACCATCAGGAGCTCTTTGTACTGTTGGGGGGATTGAGGGAGGGCGAAGAACTTCCCAGGATAGACTCTACTCGGAACCAGAAAATCCCGGGCTCCTTCAGGGGTGCTTCTGGTAAGAAGAGGTGTCTCCACCTCTATGAAGCCCATGTCGTTCATGAGATTCCTGATGAACAGGACGAGATTGTGGCGCAGCCGAATCGTCCGCGCCAGCGTGGGCTTTCTCATCTCCAGGTAGCGATACTTGAGTGCAAGCTCCTCAGAAATGTCCGTTTCCTTATTGATCGGGAAGGGCAGCAGCTTACATTCATTCAGTATGGTGACAGCCGTGGGGATTAGCTCAACTTCGCCCGTTTTCATATCAGGATTCACCGCATCGGGGGGCCTGAGATGCACCTTGCCTTCCACTTGTATACAGAATTCCGGCCTCAAATCCCTGGCGGTGGCCCACAGCTCCTTTTTCTCCTCGGTTCGTTGGATGCTGACCTGGAGTGTTCCTTCCCTGTCACGCAAGAGCACAAAAACAAGGTCGCCATGTTCCCGCTTCGTATGTATCCACCCACAGAGTCTCACATGCTGGCCCGCGTGCTTCTTGCGGAGTCCACCAACCGCATGTGATCGCCATTGTTCCACATCACCCTCCCTGGAATGATCGCTTGAACCGATCTTTGATCGGCACAATATAGGCGGATAGAGCGGCAGGGGTAGCCCGAATGCTCGAATGTTGGTTAATCCGGATACTTCACGAGTCGAGGTCGTTGTCCGCCGGTCCGTGCCCGATCCTTCAGCTCAACGGCTCCCGGCTCAATAGCTCATCATTGATTGTGCCCACTGGGGCAGCTCACGGCGCCAGTGGTTTCGTCGTAGTCGTATGCACCGCCACTTGGGCATTCCGGAACTGCGCGGATGTACCGGGGAACAAGATCATAGAGTGAACTCGGGTTTGCACCGTTATGAGCAATTCTGTACATGGTTATGGCAGATCTGAGCGTGTGTTGATTCGCCAGGCACTTCATGACATTTGCCTGATCAGTGGCTTTCAAGATGGGGAAGATATCATCCGGATCCGCCTGCTGTTTGGAACAGCCGACTACAAAGATGAAAGCAAGAACAACCATCATACAGATGACCAGAGTTAGTCCCCTCATCATATTCCTCCAAGCAGAAATGAGGCCTTCGCCTTTTCGACGCCATTCACGATGATCGAGATATGATGCATGCCGGCATAGTGTCTACGTATAGAACGGTCCTCAAAGGAATGTCTCTTGGAGAAAAAATGACTACCGGGATCAAAGTCATCTTCCGTGATTTTGAATATCTTGCGCGACGATGCACCTTTTGCTTTCACATAATAGACTCCGAATTCCAACCTGACTTTTGATTTCTCCATTGAGTTTATCATCATCTCAAATGTGAAGCGTTGCTCTTCTCCTATGAGTAACACCTCTTTATCGAGTGATAGATTCTCGACGCTGACATGAGCGGGATCTTCGAAGCCGAATAGCAACAATGCCTGAGTGTTCCCTGCCTTCAACATTCCTCGGCATGCGTGTTTGACGATCCAGTCGGTGTTTCTTGTGTGTCCAAACCAGCGCTCGCAGATGCTCAGTACTAGTTCGGGATGGTCCTTGGAGATATCATTGAGGTTGTTGGCCACGCTTTTCCGAACGTATTCCGCTTCATCGTTCTTGAGCTTTTCCAGAATCGGCAAGATAGGAGTTGGATCCTGTCGAAATCCCGGCAAGGCTTTGGCCCATGGGAGCTTGGGTCGACAGCCTTCACTCGCAAGGCGGCGAACATGAGGGTCTTCGTCTTCCGCCCATGCGCGCATATGCGCCATCACTCTCTCCGGGTCTCTGGCAAGAAACGGGCGAATGGCCAACTCAGACGTTGAGTACTTCGTGAAAAACACCAAGGCGGGCAATGATAAATCCCAATTTTCCATCCCGAATAGCTCAACATAATCAGGAAATGAGAGAGCATCGAATCCTTTCACGCACGGGGCAGCTCTCATCAGTATGCTCAATGCCTCTTCATAGGATTCCGGCAATGTTTTGTACAAGCACATCGCTGTGTGATGCATCTTTTCTTTCAGTTCTCTCTCATCGGCCAAGTCGTCAAAAACAAGATCCAAGAATCGCTTCTTGTTGAAGTCGGGATAGAATCGACGTATGGATTTCGCCATATCACCGACAGAAGACCGAGTGAAGAAACGATCCTTTAGTTTCTCTGCCATCTGTAGTCCTTTATGCAGTTCACCTCAATCAATTCCCATCACCCATTCAATCATTCCCCTAATTCGAAATCAAGGATTGCGCAATCCTTCACTTCCCAATCCCCCCTCCTCACATTCGACGTTGGATGTTGGATGTTCAATCCATCCCTTACTTCGCATTTCCTTTTCCCCTCCCCCCAGATTCTTCGGTCGCTCCGTTCCCTCAGAATGACACGCATTCAGACACGCCTAGCCCGAACTTCTCATCCCGCGTCCGACGCGGGACTTCGTTACGCTCTATCAGCCTCCT
>JAUXFG010000209.1 GCA_030620115.1 Candidatus Fermentibacterota bacterium | reverse complement strand
GTTTCTTGAGTATCTCCTCAGCCCGTTTGCGTTCCGTGATGTCACGGCATATGGCGCCTACCAGTTCGACCTCCCCCTGCTTATCTCTGATAGGATAGAGCGTGGACAGATGGAACCTAGTCACCCCGCCGAGGTCCAAGGTATGTTCGTACGTCAACGCCATGCCGCTCTCGAGAACCCAGCGATGCCGCTTCCAGTAACGGTTCACTTCTTCTTTGGAGAAGAACTCCTTTGGCGAGCGACCAACAATGTCCTCCGACCTGAGACCGTATTCCTGGAGACGCCCGCCCCCCGCCGTCCGGAAGACTCCGGCACGATTAACACAAAAGATCAGATCACCACTCGACTCTATCAGGCGGCCATATTGTTCTTCGCTCTTCCTGTCATCGCTCATGTATGGATCTCCGTAGGCCTAACACGAACTTCTCACTCTTGCATCCCATCTTTGCCGTGTCTGTTTGAGGCTATTTCTGCGCGAACCCTAAATTCCCGAGATGGCCATCTCCGAGACTCGGAAGGTCGGGGTACTGGTTCGCTCGAGAAAGGAGAGATCATTTCCGATCATGTCCACCGTCATGAGCATATCGCGGAGATTGCCGCCGATGGTCACGCCGCGGACCGGATGTGCCAGCTTGCCATTCTCGATCCAAAATCCCATGGCTGCGGAAGAAAACGTATCGGTGGCCGGTGACAAGCCGACCCACCATCCTGAGACGAGATTCACGAGAAGCCCCCGCTCGGTCTGCGCGATGATCTCCTGAGGAGTATGCCTCCCGGCCTCCATGTACAGGTTGGCGGCGCCAATGGAGACGCGTTGATCATAGCCATCTCGAACCGCATTGCCCCCCGGAGGAAGTTCGAGCCGGGCGGCGCTGGCCAGATCAGTGAGATAGGCCGACATCACGCCACGCTCGACAAGGGCGCTCTTCTTCGCAGCGCTTCCTTCCGCATCAAAAGAACGCCGGGATGGCCCCTGCTCCAACAATGGATCGTCATGGATCGTCATCTCGTCTGCGGCAATGGTTTGCCCCAAGCGTTCGGCAAGGTACGAGCGCTCATGAACTACGTGGTCTCCCCGTAGCGCCAAGGCCAGATAGACCAGCAGCGTCCATCCGGTATCCGGCGTGAAGATCACCGGCGCCTTGGTCGAAGGAATGGGCCGAGCGCCAAGAAGCCCCACCGCTCGTTCCGCAGCCTCCCGCCCAATCCGCGCCGGCTCCGGCAGGTACCGGCGAGCCGGCACCCGTACATGACGGGAGCCGGTATAACTCTGGTCGCCTTGCTCAGCTAAACATTCAGCCTCAAGGGTCATGTGGCAGAATGGCTCACTGAGGCCGTGCCCCCTGGAGTTCGCCAATGCGATCACCCCATCGACCTCGGTCCACGAGACGCTCACCGCCCTGGCAACGCCCTTCACTTCCGTCATGGCCGACTCGACCTCGCACATCCGAGCCACCTTTGTGTCCACGGTCTCACGGTGCAGCTCGGGATCCGGATGTGTCAACGTGGTAATGGCCCCTGGCGCCGCCAACAGCATGTCGTCTCGTTGCTCTTTGAGCGAGCCGGTCATTTCCACCGCCCTGGCGGCGAGCCGAGCCAATGATCGCTCTCCCAAATCCGTGGTGTGGACCAGGGTCATACGCCGGTTACGGCTTACACGAAGGCCAAGTCCGCGGCTCATGGCGCGCCGTAGGTTCTCCATCTCCCCCCGCCGAACCTCGAGATTCAGTTCAGAGGCAAACTGCACATAGGCATCAGCTTTCTCTGCACCTGCCTGCAGCGCGAGTTCGACTGCTCTTCTCGCTACACCATGGGGGTCTTGTGATATGCTCATGATCCTCCTCCCCCGGCAGTGCCGCCTACGGTGATTCGTGAGATCCTCAGGGTGGGGCACCCACTGGTGACCGGTACCCACTGGCCTGACTTGCCGCATGTCCCCGGCCATGATCCGAAATCAGCCCCAATCCGGTCGATGCGAGCCAGCACTTCGAGCCCCGAACCCACCAGGTTGGCGCCCTTGATGGGCGCAGTGATCTTCCCCTGCTCGATGAGATACGCCTCCCGCAGGCCAAAGGTGAACTGGCCGCTGCCGATATCGACCTCCCCGCCGCCAAAATGCGCGGCAAAGATCCCGCGGTTGGTTGCCTTGATGATGTCTTCCGGAGTCTCATCTCCCGGCGCGAGGTTGGTATTGGTCATCCGAACCATGGCAGGATAACGGAACGACTGGCGACGGCCGTTGGCGGTAAGATCTGCGCTCATGACATGCGCTGTGCGACGATCCTGCATATAGCCTACGAGTACTCCATTCTCGATGAGCAATGTTCTGGAAGCAGGAGTACCCTCGTCGTCCACGTTGAAGCTCCCACGCTTGCCTGGCATCGTTGAATCGTCATAGAGCGTCACGAGCTCAGTGGCAACACGTTTTCCTACGCGCCCGGCGAATACCGATGCGTCGCGGATGACGCCATCGGCCTCCAGGCCGTGCCCCACCGCTTCATGGAACATGACGCCTCCTCCGGCAGCAATCACCACCGGCAGCTCCCCTGTGGGAGCGGGAACCGCGTCCAGCATGCGCAGCGCCTGTTCAGCCGCCTCGCGGCCCGCCTGCTCGGGCATGTCTCCGGCCAGCAGCTCCATCCCCTGACGACCCGAAGTCCGGAACATCCCTTCCGCACGCTTCTTATCCTTTGATGCGTTGACTGTGACGCGAAGATAGATCACAGGGAGTCGATCGCGCGCAAACACACCCTCCGAGTGTGCCACCACATAGGTCTTGATCTCATCCATGTACTCGATTGTGACCTGCTTCACCGCGGGATTCACCGCGCGCGCTGCTCGATCGATTCTCTCCAGGAATGCCACTCTCTCCGCCACACCAACATCCTCGATGGTTTCTCGGGCCAGCACATACCGCGGATACGATATCTCGCTCAGGGAAAAAGGAGCCGTTTTTCCCCCACATGCCATGGCGGCGGCCGTCTTTGCCGCGTCGTTCAAAAGATGAGAAGCCAGCGATTCGGCATAGGCGTATCCTGTCTTCTCACCCTGGATTATCCGGATCCCTCCACCTTGGATGACTCCGTATTCCATGGATCTGATCTCTCCCGCGGCAATGGAGATGTTGGTCCGTATCGTAGATTCCAAGAAAAGATCCGCATAGTCGCCGCCACGGTTGAGCGCCGTTGCCAGGACTCGGCTCATGACTTCGGGTGACGGGAAATCCACGAAGTCAGGAGGAGCGGAGGGGTGGCGCAATCCATGCCCCAGCCTCGGTATCGAGAGCACGGCCACCGAGGCGCAGGCGCCTTTGAGAAATGATCGACGCGACATGTCGCTCTTGAAAGGTATCATGGGCATCTCGCCCTCCTAGTCTGGAACACGTTATTCACCGGGAATGCTTGAGCAGCCCCGTCCTTTCATTGAATTCGCGAATCAGCTCGTCCCATTTCTCATAGGAATGGAACTGCGTTCTCCAGTAGTTATCATCATACCATTGTGCGTCAAGTTCCTCCACTGTCTTGCCTTGCTGCTCCACCCACGTAAAGTACTTGAGGTTATGCATCCGTTTCTTATCCCAATAGGAGAGTTCCAGCATCCAATCAATCGTCTGTCCCAGAAGACACTTCTCGAAATCAACCGCGGCGCGGAGCTCCGTATAGGGGCCAAACCTCTCGCGCGCCTCTTGATAGCGCGACTCGTACAACTCCATGGAATCTGTGGCCAACGTAACCACTACGGAATTCTCGTTCATTTCATAGTACTTGGCCATCTTGATACTGCCTAAAAGATTGGCGATGGAAGAGATCCCCAAGAGATCCAATCTGTCGACAATCTCGGGAGCAACGCCCTGCTTTTTCAAATATTCCCTGCCCACGGGCTCGTTGAAGAGCCGAACAAGCCGCATGCAGTCCTCATCATCGATATCCGCCACCATATCCATGTTCTTCAAATTGTGAATCCATGGGACATGCTTATCACCGATCCCTTCAATGCGATGCCCACCATACCCGTTGTAGAGAAGGGTCGGACATTGGCGCGCCTCTCCTGCACCCACCTTGATGCCCGGGAACTTCTCGCGCAGGTACTCCGCGCTCCCCAACGTCCCTGCGGAACCCTGCGTCAGGAAGATGGCCCTGAGCTGCTCCTGGCCTTCGCGCTCCATGTGGAATACTTCCTCCATGGCCCGCCCGGTGCAGACATAGTGCCAGATGGCATTCCCGATCTCATCAAACTGATTCAAGACCACAATCTCGTCGGGACGTTCCGCCACGAGCTCCTTGGTCTTGTCATAGACCTCCTTGACATTGCTCTCACACCCCGGCGTGGCATGGATCTCGGCCCCGACCTTCTCTAACCACTCGAATCGTTCCCTCGACATCTCTTCCGGAAGTACGGCAATGCACTCGCACGCCAAGAGGTGCGAGTCATAGGCGCCGCCACGGCAGTAGTTCCCCGTGGAAGGCCAGAGGGCTTTATGACGTGTGGGATCAAATACACCGCGGATGAGCTTCTCCGCCAGGGGACCAAAGGTCGCGCCCACTTTGTGTGATCCCGTGGGAAAATACTTGCCGACGAGCATAAGAATGCGCGCTTTTACGCCGGTCAATTCCGGAGGAATCTCCATGTAGTTCACACCGCCGAATCCACCGCCGAACCTTATCGGCTCATTCTTCCAAGTGATCCGAAAAAGATTCCGTGGGTGCAGATCCCATAGACCGATCTGCTTCAACTCATCCCGGATCTTCCCCGGGATCTTCTCCGGATCCGCCACCTCCTCATACGTGGGAAGAATGATATCCCGTTCCCGACAGCGTTTGATGGTGTTCTCCAGTATCTTCTCTGCTTCTTTCACCTCATACCTCCGAGTGATTTCATGAATTCCTTATGGAGTCTCATTGGATCCAGGCATCCCCTCCTCCCCCTTCTGCGAAGCTGTCACTCGGACACACTTAACACCAGGGGAAATCTTTCATCCACAGCATCATCGGAATCGGGATCGCCATCGAAATCAGTCACCCTGTGGCTCTCGCCTCCATCAAACATCCAGATTCTCGTAACTGAGGACCATGTGATCACGCCTTAATTCGATCCCGATTCCGATCCCGATTCCGATGCAGGATGAAGACATTGGCGGTCATAGCCATTCTGGCCATTGTGCCCCGAAGGGGCTTGACATACCAGCCCAGGGCAAGCCCGAGAGGGCGTAACCCTGGGGCACGGAAACAAAACGCCCTCAGCCCTGACAGGGCGAGACATAGATAAGGACAAGAAGATCACCCAGTCGTAGTTGGAGGAGTTCTTTGAACTCCTTCATGAACACCGGTTGAATACGATGGCCCGTCTCTGCCCCATCGACAGGCTCAGGGCTTCCGTCTATGAATGACAACCCCGTGACAAGACGCCGAGGAAAGATGCTATCTGTGGACCTGATGGGCAAGGGGCTGTCACACCCTTTCAGGGCCGGAGGGATTACCGTCATGGTATGATGGAATCCGCCGGCTGGCGGACGAAGACGACTTGATCGGTACAGATTCGGGGATGTTTCATTCTCTCGTTTTACGGTCTCGGCCTCGCGCTACGGCTCACGATAGGAATACAATATCCCGTAGAGAGATCCCGGAACCGTGGCCCCACCCTCAGTCATCGCGAGAAGTCCTTCGGCAAGCTCCCTCCGGGGCGTAGGCCCT
>JAUXFG010000063.1 GCA_030620115.1 Candidatus Fermentibacterota bacterium | reverse complement strand
ACATCCTTCACAGCAGCCGGCAATGTCACCCACCCGCGCCCGTGTCGCAGAATCCGGAGATGTCTCATCATCTCCTAATACCGTCTCATTTTGAATTGCCAAAACAGAGGACAAAACCTCCGAGACGGAGTGCTAGCTGCGCCAACGGGAGAGGGGGTCCCATAGGGCGTGGGGAATCTTCAGGGCGGGGGCCCAGCACGTGGTGCAGGGGCCGGTCTTTCCCTGTTCTTGGAGCCAGCCGGGAGGTCGCTCATAGAGAAAGCTGGTTCCATTGTCGGTTACCAGGCTGAATCCGGACCAGGCAACAGGGTCGGAAGAAAAGAGCAGATGAGTCCCTTCCGGAGGCTCATTGGGCAGGCTCGAAAATCTCCGGCCGTACAGCACCCATGCATGTTTCCCGGGACCCCAGTGGGCCTCGTCACGCCAGGGAGGGATGGTGAGCACGCTGTAGAGGAGATCTGCATTGTCCACCGCCTCCCGCTCCGTGGGGAAGACCATGACGGTAGCGGCCCCGAACTCTCTTGTGCGCTGATCAGGCTCGGTGATTGGCCGAGGGAAAACCAGCACGAGCAAAAACGCCATGACGATCAACCAAACCATGGCCATCCGACGTGGGAGGGGCCTGGGCAGCACATAGAACCCCATGGCCACCACCGGGGTGAGGTAGTGTGGATGCCTCCTTGGCGACAAAAGAACCGCTGCTGCATAGAGCACGAGCGTCAGGAGAACCGCTCGCCGAATCCCGCTCTTCGGCATTCGAAAAAGGCATGCGGCAAATAGAACCGGAGCACCTCCCGATTGGACGAGAAGCGCCCATACTTGGGCCGCAAGCTGCCGGATCCCCATATGGGTAAGAAGCTCCCTGGTATGGTACGTCAAAAACACCATGCCCGAGAATTTGTTCGGTGCGAGCGGATTGAGCCAAGAGGCAAGAAGAGCCATGGCTCCGAGAAAGACGAGAAATGCCATGAGAGACAGAATTGTGCTTCGCCTATGCTCCGGGTCAAGCACGAAGACGAGGCCGAGAAGAAGGATCAGAAAGGGTGCACCGGCCGGCTGAGCGCATGCAGCCAGGAATCCAAAGACAAAAAACACCCAACGCCTGCCATTCTCCCACCCCCATACTGCTCCCAAAAAACAAAGCGCAAAAAAGAGGTCAGTGCATGTGGGCTCAGCAAGATCGGCGAAATACGGATCGTAGCTGTAGTTCCATCCAGAGGTTGTCACCAGCAGCAGAGTGCCCAGAACAGCCGCAAGCCGCCCCGAGGTCGAGCGCGCGATACTGACAAGGAGACTCGCAAGACAAAGCCCAAACACAAAGATCGGAAGCCGTGCGGCGGCTTCACATGGACCAATGAACAACATCGAAAGCTGCAATGGGTATGCAAAGCTGAAAAAGGATGGGTAGAATCCCCACGTGCCATTCTCGAGATCCCAAGTCGGCAGCGGTCCCCGCAGCAGACTGGCGCCAAAGCTGTAGGCCTCCACGCCATCGCCGGAGAGATTCTGGTGCACGAGCTTCCCCGTGCCCAAGAGGAGAATGAACAACAGGCCGGTGACCAATGCGGTAACGTCCTCTGCTCGGGGAGACAAGGATTCGAAGGATTTCTTCCGCCGCCAGATCATGGCCAGAAGCAGCATGTCCACCACCGCGATGGCCACCCCAACCGTCCACCTGTTCAACTCCACGCCTATGAGATGAAACAAGGTCTGTAGACCTATCCAGACCGCAATCCACACACCGCACGACAACGCCAACCTTGCGCCTCTTGGGAGTTCTGCAAGCCCAAGAAGAAGCCATCCGGGAATCACCAAGAAGTGAAGGAGCCCCAGTGCTGCCACCAGCATATGCCCGGCGTCGCCCGATCCAGACAAACCACCAGGCAGAAGACATGCCTCTCCCCCCATCCCCCTAGGCATGGAGAGCGCGTCAGCGAGAAGAATCAGACCGAAGAGGCTGGAGACGAGCGCGAGCCAGAGGAGTGCGAATGCGCGGAAACGGCTCATTTCCAGAGCAGCAGCCTGCAGTCTTTGCACGTGGGCATGGTACGATACTGCTTCCGGAACCTTCGAAACTTCTCGCCGTGCCATATCTTGTCGAGCGTCTGCTCTCGAAGATCCCCAAAGATCACCCTGGGCAGGTGACAGCAGGGGGAAATCTTCCCGTCCATGGTCACATACGCGTAGTTCAGAAGCTGCGGGCATTCGTGTCCCCCGCCGTAGAAGAATCGCGCCAAACCAAATCTATCGCCAAATGTGCTCTGGATCCGGACACCCTTTTTTTGCCCCATAGTGTGCCATTCTTGAAACAGGGCGACCCTTCTGTCCTCGGGGAGCGGCGCCAGATTCGAAAACCTGGGCACGAGATTGATGATGTTCACGCCGTCAATCCCCACGGCCGCCGCCTTGGTAATGAGCCCAGGTATCGATGGCGCCGAGTATGTCGAGGCAACCACATTCCAGAGAATTTCCGGCTCTTGAGCATCTCCTCTGAGTCGAACCAGCTCTTCGCTCCGTTCCATCACTTTGATGCTGGCCGAATGAAGCTTGTCGGCTGCATCACCCAAGCCGTCATCGTCAATGGAAATGCGGAGATACTCCAACCCTGAGTCAAGGATCCTTTTCTGTTTCTTCTTGGTCATAAGCACACCATTCGTAGTGAACCCCGCAACAAGGCCGCGCTCCCTCACCTGCCGAACCATCCAGAATATGTCGGGATGGATGAGGGGCTCGCCGAGGCCGAATAGTGTGATGAGACTTCCAGGCTGCAGACCCAGCCGGGACAGGACAAACTCGAAGGTGTCACGATCCATGTCAGCATCGGGCAACTGGAGAAGATTCCTCGGGCACATTTCGCAAGAGAAGTTACAGCGGTTCGTGGTCTCGATCTGCACCCATGTCGGAAGCTCAGGAACAATGGAGAGCGATTTACGAACAGCCTCCAGGATCGTGCGGCTTCTTCCGGCTGCAGGCAACCGCTCCGACAAACCGCAGGCGAGATGAAGCGCGCCGGACCAGAGGCCATCCCGTATCATGACCGGCCGAACCCCGCCCACGCCGCGCGCCATAGAGCCAG
This sequence comes from Candidatus Fermentibacterota bacterium, assembly GCA_030620115.1. Classification (GTDB taxonomy): domain Bacteria; phylum JAFGKV01; class JAFGKV01; order JAFGKV01; family JAFGKV01; genus JAUXFG01. The sequence goes on along the minus strand of JAUXFG010000063.1, from coordinate 17,690 downwards.
CACCGCAGCACCGTCCAAGAGAAGATGCCCCATGACATATACAAGCGCCATCACCGCCAAAGATCCACTAAGGCCGATGAGCCCATAGGTGAGCAACGGCTTCATGATCAAGGCAACGCAGTAGGCGGCAATCCCGGAAAGCACCGACGGACCAAGAAGCCTGAAAAAATTCACCGGGTACTCCCTGTGCACCCAGATCACCGCAACAAGGATGGTCGCACAGACCGTCACGAATACGGCGACAGACATGCCCACAATGCCCGCCATGCGGATTCCGAAGTAGCCCAAACCAACGATGAGCGCCGAGTTCGCCACGGCAAGCCACGTCACCAATCTGGTCTTGCCGCGGGATACGTAGAGATCGACCCAGTGATTGAAAATGCCGCGTACCCCGACCAGGAGCGTGAATATTTTGAACGGAACCGAGATGGGGAGCCACTTCTCTCCAAACAAGATGAAGACAATCTCTTTCCCATGAGCAAGCACCATCACCACCGGGAGCAACAGGAGATACGCGGAATACTTCAAGGTGTGCCCATACGCCCTGCGGAGCTGATCTTTCTCAGTGATGGAAGAAAACGCGGGAAATACTAATGTACTCAGACTCGCCTGAGCCCTGAACCCGAAGTGAGGCAGTCTGAATGCTTTGGAATAGAAACCGAGGGTGGCGGTGCCCATCATCCACTTCACCAAAAGATCATCGATGTTCCAGTAGAAATAGGCCAGGGCCGCGCTCAGTGCCAACGGAAGACCGAAGACCGAGATCTCTTTCACCACACTCGGCTCGAACCGTGGCCTGGGCCTGTACGGCGCAAATAACCAGGCCATGACACTGCTCGTGAGTTGCCCTGCGAGGGTTCCAATGATCAGTGCCCAAAGCCCCATCCCCGCCAGTGCAAGCCCTATCTGCACTGCAATGGCAACCAAGATCCCCCCTAAGTTCACCAGATTCGCCTTGGCGAATTCGAGGCGCTTCTCCAGGAGTACTTTTGGCAGGGTGAGCGGCCCGGCGAGTACACCCAATGCGGCCACCTGAAGCTCGCGCTGGAAGTACCATTCTCCTGACCCTCGCATGAGGGAGCCCGCGAAAACCACGCATACCATAAACGCACATGCGGACACCAGGAGCTCGGCACCGAATGCGCTATCGACGAGACGATCGATATCGCCTCTCCTCTGGATGATGATCTTGGATGACTGCAGGGTGAGCAGCCGCATAAGGCCCACAATGATGGCGATGTACGCGGCAGCCCCAAAAACCTCTGGATCAAGCAACCGCATGAGTGCCACTTGAGCCACAAGTTGTACCAGAGACGACAAGGCGGAGACGACCATGATGATCTGCGCCCCCCGCACAGACCGGTGGAAGAGATCGCCGTGAAGATGATCAGATGCCATTATATGGACGAATAGTGAAACGTAACATCCGGGGCTATTCTCCTATCCACCACATCATCGGAATCGCCATCGAAATCAGGCATGATGACGATGAGCCTTTTTTTGGAACACCAAGAGGTAGTATCCGGATATGTGGGGGGTTCGCGTCACGTAGGCATCATGGCTGAAAAGAAACTCGTACTGTTCAAGAAAACGTGGGTCTTGGAAAATCGCCCGGTCGATGGGGAAACTACTGCCAAAGGGTTGATCCGGATAGTCGGCTGCGCTCACGAGTACCACATACGTCGGATCGCGCTGGAAAAGGTAATCAAGGGGATACTCTTTCTTGAGGAAACCTCCGGGGGCTGCGGCAATGTGGGGATCGGTCAAACCAGTGATGTCCAGGATCCTGATCTTCGAGAGGTAGCCAATGAGTCCGACATCCATGAGAGCAACAGTATCATCCTCCTGGGCATTGGCTCTCAGCCAATGCCCCACACGTGCATGCGCAGAACTATACCCGTCGGCCCACATCTCCGTATGCAGCCGGAGATAGTAGGACTGGTTGGCGATATCAAAGAGTATGACGGCCAGGAACAACGAGAACACTACGACAGGCCACCGGCGCTTCCCACGGCCGTATCCTGGGAGATTTCGCCACAGGAAGACCAGACCGTCCTGCACGGAAACGTAGATCAGGGGCATGATGGGAATGAGAAAACGATAGTGGGGAATCCAGTCCCCTCCGGCGAGCATGACATAAGCAACATAGCTCGCGATCAGCGCAAACGCGTAGGATCTCTGTCTTCCAAGCGGCATCCGAATAAAAGGAATGGCTGCCAGCAGGTAGAGGGCCGGTTTGCCGTACTCGTTGACGAAGCCTTTGACATAGCCGAATCCCCTCTCCAACTGGTGGAACCCTCCGCCGGTTTTCGCAGTAAGGGTATTAGGAAATGGCGAACCGTAGTAGAGCGTCTTCCAGGCGAAATGCGGGATCAGAACGAGCGCCGGCAGAAGCAGGGGCCAGAGCACATGTCGCCTGGTTGAGCGATATGTGTAGAAGTGACCAAGAGTCACGGCGAGAAAAAACAACCCTTCGGGTCTCACCAGCGTCGCCACGCTGAATGCTACCAGGGAACCACCCAATACCCTGTCGGATTGAATGGGCCATGAGTAGAGTATGACTCCCAGAGTGACCAGTAAAGTGAACAAATGAGTCTCCAGGCCCGCCATGGCGGCCACGGCTACCGCCCCGGAAACCACCCATAGGAAAGCCCCCGAGGTGGCCACCGCCGACCTCCCATGACCCCAGAGATTACCGAGCAAAAGGATCAAAAAAAGAGTGCCCACTGCGGACACCAATGCAAGCGCTTTGGCGAATAGCTCGGGGCGAAATCCCGCCCCAATGCAAAGCGAATGGACCAGAGTCCAGAGGAAGTTGGTATATCCTTCAACGCGTTCACCGGTGTTGAAGACAAGTCCGTGTCCCTCGGCAAGATGGCGCGCATAGCGAAAGCTGATATACGCATCATCCACCGTGTATCGGTGGAAGAGCATCGCGTGAATACACAGACCAATACATGAGATGATAATGAGCACGAGGAAGGTTCGTTGACTTGTCCTACGCCTCATGTGAGCTGCTCCGCTTCATGCCAGGCCAATCTCAACTGCCTTAAGGCCATCCCAATAGCCACCACGGGGACAAGAAGAATCGCAGGAGACCAGCCTCCGACCCAGAGTGCCAACCAGAGGATATCCAGGCGTCGATGCCGCCAGAACACCGGGCTTTCCCCGTGTTCTTCCTTGGTCTCCACCGGATGAAATGTCCTGCCAATGTACAATGGAAGGAGCTTCGCATGCCACCACAGCGGACTGAGCGCCGGATCATTCTGTACGCCTTGAACCCACTCCCAGCCGGTGAATCCCCGTTCCGCCCGTATCTCCTCGATGCCGTCGTGGAAGTTGATGAGCACTCCCAAGAGCGCAAAACAGAGAGCTACTGTCCCGAGGACAGGAAGAATTGTCTTGGCAGCTCTCCCGCGGATAAAACCCAGCGCCGGCCACCAAAGGATCATGGAAGGGAAAAGATATCGCGGCCCCCAACACCATGTTGATGACCTGTCAAGGAGTGCATAGAACCCAAGAAGCCCGAACGCACATCCATAGCTAAGGCGCAGTATCGTCGGAGCACGGCCCTTGAGGGAATAGATGATGGCAAGCACTGTGGTGGGCACAAAAACGCAGAGGCCCTGACCAGGTGAGAAAAGCAGCAAAGCAAGACGCCGCACCACTCGATCCGGCGCCGGTACGGCTGCGGCGAGAGAGAACTCAGTGCCGGCTGTTGTCGACGATACGATGAGCCCATGGTATCCGAAATCCAGTATGGATCCAAACCGCCATAAATTGTAGCCGCCACAGAGCACGGCCACGAAAAGCCATGGAACGGCAAAGGCTATCGTGCGGTTTGCTCCGCGAGGGAAATGCCTGATCATCATGTAGGTGCCCAGGATGGCGATGGGGATGACGCTCTCGTATTTCACTGCAAAGGCCAAAGAGAGGTGAGCGGAGAAAAACGCATAGCGAAAGGGTTTTCCAAAGCCGCCATCCAAACGCTCCAGAGTGAGAAGTGCTCCCAAGAGCAGCGCTGTCTGCAGTGGTTCCGCCCAGAAATGCTTCGCGTAAGGGAACGCCAGAGAGCCCACTGCCGCCAACAGCGTCAGAAGTAAGCTGTGTTTTGGAGCCACGCCTGCTCGCCGCATGAGCCGGAAGAGAAGCACCAGAAGCCCTGCCATAACGATCTGGTTCAAGAATGAGACGCCTATCCGCTCAATCAGCTCTTGGTGCTGCGGCGTGATCGTCCCAGCCAGGTGACCACAAAACAGAAGGGGTAGGCTCACCAAGGAGAGACCAGGGGAAAAATGGCTGACCCGCAGGCCGTCTCGCCCCGAAACGCCGTATACGTGTGGTTTGTCGGGAACAACGGGACGCAGCTCCGTCAAGAAACCACGGGCGGCATAGAAGCGACTCCAATCGTCCGCGGTGTAGAGATGACCGCCGGCAAAAGCTACATAGAGCAACAGAAAACCGAGAAACAACCTCCAAGACGAAACGCATTTTGGTCTGCTGTGTCCAGTTGAATACGGCATGGCGAAGAATCAGCGCGGCCTGAAGTGGAGGCATGATGGGCTTGGCCCCGCTTCGCTTCGCAAATGAGGTGATGGGGTGATGGAATAGTGGAATACCAGGTTGGTCAGATTTCCGGTGAACCATAACCCTCTAAACCCGCGAACGGTGACCATCATTCCATCATTCCATGAGGGAGATCAAAGCGCGAGGGGGCACAGAAGGTATAGCGACAAGGAGTTGTTGAATCTCCGATGGTTCCACCCAAGAGCGCAGGCAAGCGTGATCAGCTGGGACTTGGAACGGCAGCTTCGCCATCCCTCTCAGCCATGTCCTGAAGCAGGGCGCGAATCTTCGTGATCACCAGATCCATTGCCACGGAGTTATGGGCGCCCCCCGGTATGATCACATCGGCATATCGTTTGGATGGTTCAACAAAGTCGAGATGCATCGGCTTGACCGTGTTCATGTACTGCGTGACTACCGAGTCGAGATCACGCCCTCGCTGATGAGTATCTCGCAGCATACGGCGGATGAATCGCTCATCATTATCTGTATCAATGAAGAGCTTGATATCCATCAGTTCCCGAAGCTGCTTGTTCTCGAGAACGAGGATGCCCTCAATGAGGATGATCTGTGCCGGACGAGTCAGTATGCCGCGGGGCTGTCGAGAGTGTGTAACATAGTCGTACACAGGCCGCTCAACTGCACGCCTATCCATGAGTTCCTTGAGCTGCCTGACCAGCAGATCGGAATCAAAGGCGTCAGGATGATCATAGTTGATGAGCGCCCGTTCTTCGGGCGAGAGGTGGCTATGATCATGATAGTAACTGTCATGCCCTATCAACGCCACCGTTCCCTCAGGGAAGCGTTCTGCAATGAACTCGGCCACCGTGGTCTTGCCGGATCCGGTTCCCCCGGCAATGCCTATCACTGCCGGTCGAATATGCTTCGTGGAAGTCATTCCACAGTCACGCTCTTGGCGAGATTCTTGGGCTGGTCAACACTACATCCACGCCGAACCGCGATATGATACGCGAGCAGTTGCAAGGGCACCACTGAGAGGAGGGGGGTGAGAGCCTCCAGGGTCTCCGGTATGTAGATTACATGATCGGCCCTGTTGGCGATTTCGGCATCACCCTCAGTGGCTACGGCAATGACCTTCCCATGACGGGCCTTGATCTCCTCGATATTGCTCACCACCTTTTCGTACACGGAATCCTGAGGGGCAACAACAACCACCGGCATATTCTCATCGATCAACGCAATGGGGCCGTGCTTCATCTCTGCCGCGGGATATCCCTCGGCATGGATATAGCTGATCTCCTTCAGCTTCAGAGCGCCCTCTAGTGCCAGAGGGAAGCTGACACCGCGACCCAGGTACAGCGCATTCCCGGCGCGGGCAAAAAACTGGGCAAGAGCCTCTATCTCGCCTTCTTTCTCGAGAACCTGTTGCATCTGATCCGGGATCTGCCGCAATGCTCTCACCATTCGACGGCCCTGCGCATTGGAGGTGTTCCGTTGACGACCCATATGCAAGGCGAGCATAAAAAACACCGCCAGCGTGCCGACAAATGCCTTGGTGGAGGCAACACCGATCTCCGGCCCCGCCCGAAGGTACACACCACCATCGGTGAGCCGGGGCAGACTCGTGCCCACCGCATTCACGATGCCAAGAACGCGACAGCCTCGACGCTTCGCCTCAAGGACCGCGGCAACGGTGTCTTTTGTCTCCCCCGACTGGCTGACGGCGATCACCAGATCGCCTGGTCTCATGACGGGATTCCGGTATCGGAATTCGGAGGCATACTCCACTTCCACAGGAATCCGGGCCATCTCCTCGAGCATATACTCGCCAATAAGCCCCGCGTGCCATGAAGTTCCACAGGCAAGGATGACGATCCTGTCAACGTTGAGGAGCTCTTTGGGGCTCATGTTGAGACCGCCGAGATGGGCATCGCCCTCTGACTCGATCAAACGTCCTTTGATCACCCGGGATACTGTATCAGGCTCTTCGAATATCTCCTTGAGCATGAAATGGGGAAATTTCCCCTTCTCTGCCTGTTGGGGCTCCCATTCCACCTGATGGACCAGCTTGGCCAGCTCGGGCCGCCCCGACACGGTCTGTATCTCAGTAGGTGTGATGAGCACTATGTCGCCGTCTTCAAGAAAAACGACTCTTTGGGTATACGGCGCCAATGCAGGGACATCACTGGCGATGAAATGCTCTCCCTCTCCGATGCCCACCACCAAGGGACTGCCATTTCTCGCAGCCACAATCTTGCCGGGATCGCGAGACGAAATCACACAGATTCCATAGGCGCCTTGTATTCGGCTCACCGCCTGGGCCACCGCCTTGGCGAGATCATCCTCGAGGTACTCCTCGATGAGGTGGGCGAGAACCTCGGTGTCCGTATCGGACTGGAAAACATGTCCTCGTTCGATGAGATCGCGTTTGATCTGTTCGTAGTTCTCAACGATTCCGTTGTGCACAATGGCCAAGGAGCCATTGCCACCCACATGGGGATGGGCGTTGATCCTACTGGGTTCTCCGTGGGTTGCCCACCTCGTATGACCTATGCCGATGGTTCCCGTGAGCTCGACCATGGAGAGCATCTCCCGGAGCTCGCTGAGCTTTCCCACCTCCTTGTAGACGGCAAGTTGATCCTCCTCCAACACCGCAATACCGGCCGAATCATATCCTCGGTACTCGAGCCGATTCAATCCTGCGAGCAGGATTGGCAGGACAGGCTTTGATCCCACATATCCCACAATTCCACACATGCTCCTACCCCTTCTTCACGCCCTGGCCGAAGACCACATCCTTGACAGTCCGGATGAGCTCCTCCACCAGTTCTTCGCTTTTGGCTTCAGCAACGATCCGCATTACCGGTTCGGTATTTGACGGCCGCAGGTGCACCCATCCATCCCCCGTGGAAATCTTGACGCCGTCGCGGAGATCGACGTCCGCCTTGGGGAAAGACTTCTGAAGGCTCGCGATCGCTTCATCCATGGCGATGCTTCCCGCGCTCATCTTGCGCTTGGTCATATGGTACGAAGGAAGTTCTTGCCAAAGAGCCTCCAGCGTGGCATCGGCACGGGCCAGGTGGGTCAGCAAGACTGCCAGCCCTGCCGCGGCATCTCTGCCATAATGGATGGAAGGAAAAATCACGCCACCGTTGCCCTCCCCTCCAAGAACAGCGCCATCCAGTTTCATCTGCGCCACCACATGAGCCTCCCCCACGGGAGTTCTTTTTACCTCGATTCCGAAGATACGACCAACCGAGTCCACCATGCTGCTGGTGGAGAGGTTGGTGACAATTGATCCGGGAGTCTGTGCAAGCACGGCCATTGCAACTATGGGCAATGTCGCCTCTTCGGGCAGCACGAAGCCGTCCCGTGTGCAGAAAACAAGACGATCGCCGTCGGGATCTACCGCCGCGCCAAGATGGGCGGACGCTTCCCGAACCGCTTTGCCCAGACCATGGAGATTCTCCTGGCAGGGCTCCGCACCATGTGCAAAGCGCCCTGTGGCTTCTTCCCCCAAGAGCACGAGATCCAGATCCAGATACGCCCCCAGTTGTCTCATGAGCGGGCCAAAAGCACCGTGATTGCAGTCCACAACCACGCGAAACATCTTCTTTCGAACCGCTACGGCGTCAACCAGGGGTGATTGTACGATTCTCTCCATATGCAGCCTGGTTCCCTGTGGCGTCGCTACTGGAGACGCCCATTGGTCCCAAGGAGCGCGGGAGAGGCTGTCGCCACGCGCCTCCTCATAGAGACGCCTTGCCTTGTCCTCCGAAATGAACGCACCATCAGGCCCAATGAACTTCAGTCCATTCCACTCCGGGGGATTGTGGCTCGCGGTCACCATGATCCCACCCGCGAGTCCCATCTCCTCTACCGCCACCTGAGCGCCTGGAGCGGTAAGCAATCCTGCCATCCTGGGTGTACAGCCCACAGAGGAGAGCCCGGCCGCCGCCGCCTGGAGAAGCGCTTCCCCCGTGGGTCGCGAATCACGCGCCAGGAGCATGTCGCCTCTTTCTGTGAGCGAACCAAATGCAGCCGAGAGCCGGGCAGCCACCTCGGGGGTAAGCCCCTGACCGACCACCCCTCTGGCCCCGCTGATCCCGAGCATCATGCCAGGAAAGTCCCAACTCATTGATGGACAAACCCTCGGCGTGCATCCATCCATTTCCTCCGTATTCTGGCATACCCCGGCTTCAGCACTTCATAGATCACCCGCAACCTATCCCGGTAGGGAATGAAGGCGCTCTTCATGGCATTGATCGTTAACTTCTCGAAGTCATCGAACGTGAGTCCGAATAGATCATGGGCGATCTGAAATTCCTTGGTGAGCGTGGTGCCCGACATAAGCCTGTTATCCGTGTTCAGTGTGGTCCGGAAGTTGAACAGGTGGAATATGGGAAAAGGATGGAGCTTCATCTCAGGGATGGTGCCGGTGTGGATATTGCTCGAAAGACAAATTTCCATGGGAATGCGCTTGTCGAGCACATACTGCGCGAGCCTTCCCATGGCAACCACCCTGCCCTCTTCTATGGTCATGTCTTCGATGAGCCGTACGCCATGACCGATGCGGTGTGCTCCACAGAACTGGATAGCCTGCCAAATGGAGTCCTTGCCGAAACCCTCCCCCGCGTGGATGGTGATGTTGAAATTCTCCCGCTGGATGTAATGAAACGCGCGCAGGTGATCCTTGGGCGGATAGCCGCTTTCCTCTCCTGCCAGATCGAAACCCACTACGCCATTATCGCGGTATCCCACGGCCAGCTCGGCCATTGCGCGTGAAGTCTTCATATGTCTCAGGGAGCATAGAATCAGGCCAAACTCAACACCGAAATCCCTCCTCCCCGCCTCAAGACCAGCCAAGACAGCCTCCACCACCTCCTGTGGCTTCAGCCCTCCCTCAAGATGAAACATAGGCGCAAAACGCGTTTCGATATACATCACATTATCGTCACGCATGTCCTCCATCATCTCGTAGGCCACTCGGTAGAGGTTGTCTCTCGTTTGCATGAGGGCACATGTATGGGCAAAGCCTTCCAGATAAAGCGGAAGGCTCTTCCGAGCAGCACCGCGCTGAAACCATGCGGCAAGTTGTATGGGATCGTCGGTAGGCAACGCATAGCCGATCTCTCCGGCCAACTCGATGACAGTAGACGGCCTCAGGCCTCCATCGAGATGCTCATGCAGCAGTGCTTTGGGCAGATCACCGAAAGGGATTGATTCGAAATTCAATGTGCCTCCGAGTGTAGCTGGGTTTCTTCGCGGCCCGAGAAGCGAGCGCATTCTCTATTTCTGCTCTGCCGCCATTGGCGCTACGCAATTGATCGACGCGGCCCTTTGTCATGGGATACGGAGATCGAATTCTCCACAATAGGGCATTATGAGCAGAGCAGCGCAGTCCTTTTCCCATAGGAAGAAACTGTCGCCAGAACACCTGTCAACAAGGGTACTTGACATGGCGGCGTCCTCTGCTTTGAAGTATGCACAGAAAGTGGTAACCGTTCACGCGTTCAAGGGTTCAGAGGTTCTGGCTTCACCAGAGATCCGAACCCCGCCCCGGCGGGAATTCGCACGCTTCGAATGAAAAAGGCAGAAGAATTGATTTCTCTGCGAATCGCACGCTTTTGGCCAACAGAAGGCACGCATGATAGACTCGTATAAATTTGGACAAATGGTGGTGGATGGGAAAACCTTTCGATCGGATCTGATTATCCTGCCGGATCGAGTGGTGACTGATTGGTGGCGCAGAAAAGGTCATCTTCTTCAGCTTGTCGACCTGGAGCCCTACTTCCACGATTTCCCATCCATTCTTGTGGTGGGGACTGGTCAATTTGGCCTGATGAAGCTCGACCGAGGGCTCGAAGAAAGCCTGTGCGCCCGCGGCATTGTGCTGTATGCCTATGCGACCTCCGCAGCCTGTTCGTCCTTCAACAATCTGATCACAAAAGGCGGGCCGGTGGCGGGCGCCTTTCATCTGACGTGCTAGATTCCGAGAATGCTTCGTCTGAAAACTCGATTCCTACAGGGCAGTGATCGGAACCCATCACCTCTGGCATGATAAACGCATTCGTCACAAAGGGAAGGAGATCCTCGCTTACAAAAAAATAGTCCAGCCGCCATCCAATGTTTCTTCGCCGCGCAAATGTCTTATAGTCCCACCATGTATAGTGGTTCGGCTCCTGATTGAGATGACGAAAGGTATCAACATAGCCTCTTGTTATGAAGCGATCGATCCAGGCACGTTCTTCCGGAAGAAATCCGGTGTTGTCGACGTTCTCCGCAGGCCGTGCGAGGTCAACCTCCTTATGGGCGGTATTGAAGTCCCCGCAGGCCACGACACCCTTGCCCGACCTCCGAATCTCCTCTGCCTTTAGGAGGAAGGCCTCGCAGAATTCAAGCTTGAATGGCACACGCCTCTTATCCCGTTGACCATTGGGAACGTAAAGATTGAATAGCACAAAAGACCCGAAGTCCAGGATGAGCGTTCTCCCCTCAGCATCAAACTGCTCGATCCCGAGGCCCACCTCCTCGGCGATGGGCTGAGGGCGCGCAAATGCGGCAACGCCGCTGTAACCCTTTCGTTCAGCGCTGGCCCAGATTGCTTGATGGCTCTCCGGCATCCTGACTGCCGATGAAAGCTGATCCGGTTGGGCCTTTGTCTCCTGCACACAAAGAATATCCGGCGCGTCATCATCGAGCCACTGGAGGAAACCCTTCCGTTCCACCGCTCGAATACCATTCACATTCCAAGACAATAATCTCATCAGAATCATTTCCCCTGAAACTCGAAACTCAAATTTGGATTCGAAAATCGGTTACCAGGAAGCTTTTCGAGCACGCTTGGCGCTGCGTAGGCCGCGGCGGCTGCCTTTCCCAGAACGGCGTTTCTTCTGCCCCCGTCCTCCGAAACCGGTAGTAGGCGCACGTTCCACACGCGGCCGAGCCTCGTTGACCACCAAATTCCGGCCTCCGAATTCCTTCCCATTGCATTCTTGAACCGCCCTCTCGGCGTCTTCATCGGTGGTCATCTCAACAAACGCGAATCCGCGAAATTCGCCAGAATACTTGTCTATTACAAACTCGCAATTGCTTACCGGTCCCACCGCTTCGAAGAGAGCCTGAAGCTCGTCTTCTGTTGTCTCATTCGCCAGATTGCCTACAAAGAGCTTCTTTCCCATACGTCCGTTTCTCGCTTTCTACTGCACTAGGAAGGCCACGATCAGGTGCCGACATGCTGCGGCCATCGGCCGGCCATTGGCTGTCTGCGGCAATGGCTCAAACACGAACTGACCGTGATCGTCTTCGCTTGGCTAGCATAGACTACTATACTGCGAACTGAGGAGTATGCAACTGATTTCTTTGCATCCACTACTGGTCTCGTGTGAATGCACCGCTCACAAAGCGTAGAATTCTCAACGAATTGCCGTGGCCATGGGCATGGGGGGGACGTGCCGTGGCGCAACAATTTGGTGGATTATGAGCCGGGTTTCGCCTTGTGTAGCAAGGAGTCCGACAAGCGCCCTTTCTTTTTGCTCTGTAGTCAGATCCGGGATCAGGCTTGGGGCTTTGGTCGCTTGGGAAAGGAGGGCTTCGGGACAAATCTTTGATCTTTGATCGTGGTGAGGCCCGATATGCCGTGCCATCGATGGCTTTGTTGAAGGTGCAATGGTGCGCTGATCCCCAAAGAGCATCAGAGGTCGTTGCAAAAGAAGCAGGGATTTAGCCCGCAACTCACCTTTGGGGAGCATTATATTGATCTGTCGTATGAAGGAACAGACGCACAGCAAAGGAGCTTGCGAGATGACAATGAACAGCAAGAACTTCGAGGTTTTTTTACTCACCTCAGTGTTGATGGCTGTCCTCCTGCTGCCGACGCAAACAAGAGCCGAAGACTGGGGAAGGTGGGCAGATAGACACGGGGCGGGGAGCTGTCTTTCCGATATATGGGAAGAGTGCTTGTTCGCTCACATTGAGATGGACGCTCCCGAAATCATGACAAAAGGCGAGGTCTATCAGTGGCGCATCAAGACTCGATTCCTGGAGAAACCCCCTATTGCCGTAAAGGTGAGGCTAGTGTGGTTGTGCTCCGACGCTTACACATTGCTGGGCGACCAGGCAATGGATTTTACTCTGGGGCCAGATGATTCGCTCGAGGCTGTCATGGCAGTCGAGGTGCGAAGGGTTAAGTACGACGCTCCGGTTTTCTGCTATGTATTTGTCGAAAAACCGCATCGTTACGGGCGACCCAGCATAACCAGTGGAGACTATTGGTTCCCAGCTGGTGAAGTCGCGGAGTTCTGGAACGCGAATCCACTAAATCCCGAGGAACTCGTCACCGGATCCCTGTATAAGAAGCTCAAAACTCAAGCCAAGAGGAATTTCAAGGAGGAGCTTCAAGCGGCGGGTCAAGGATTACGCAGTGTGCCGGCGGAGGCGAAAGCCATCATTGATTCGATAGTACCAACGCTGGATGAATCAGGTAGGAGGAAGTTGGCATTCGTAGCCGAGAATCTATCTGAGAGAACAAACGGATCTCTCCTTGATGCGGCCGATTTCGTTGGGAGGCACGCGAGAATATGGGGAATGCAGCCCCAATGCGGGAGTACTGAGAAGGCTGTGGACTTAGTGATTCAGTATCTGAAGGATGGGACTCTTGCCACGCTCTTTTATGACGCGCTAAAAACACAAACTAGCCCTTCAGGCCGGATATTCCTTTATGTTCAGGAGGCTCTTGATGGGAAACGCGAGTGGGTTGAGGTGGAACAGAAGTTGGAGGTCTTGTTGAAAGAGAACCCGGGAGACGAAGACCTACTTCGGCATGTGCCCAAGATACGATCGCTGATCAAGGAGCAGCCCGGAGGTCGCCAAGGCTCCATGGATTGATCAGGCCGGAGCCATGGAGACCGAATGGTATATTGGTTTGACGGCGTATGGAAGTACAACGACCACGAGGTTACGCTCAGGGATGTTGGATCTATTGGGGTCGGACTTCAGGATCAGCCCTTGACCTTGGATCATTTGCAGGATTCTGTGGCGGATATGCTGCGGCCACCAATCCCTGGCGTGAACAATCCGACCATCCGGCCCGGCTACGGCAGAGGCTACGCCGAGGGACTGCAATGACATGGGGGATCTGCGACCTGAACGAAATCTTTAGTAAATCCATTGGTGAGAATTGCGGGATAGACCTGAATGATCGTGATGGTCATCAGAAAAGCTCTATTTGATGGAGATCACGTATCCCCCGAACATCAAAATCGTTGTTCGCTAAATCTCTAGTAAATCCATGGATTTACTAGAGATTTATTCCAACACGGATTCACGGCCGGGACAATGCGCGTTCTACACCAAAGATGGCTATGCACACCCGTCCGTCTTCAGTATATGATGCTGTTTCAGATGGCTTCTGATCCTCCTGAGTAATTCCTCGTCCCATCCGATCTCGGCGATGGTCTGGAGCATTTGTTCCTCGAACTCGTGAAGAGAGACCCCGAATTGATCTCTGAAGGAGCTTTCGAGGCAATCACCGGCATTCCCATAGAGTTCCTTGAATCGTCCCAATCCAAAACGCATGATGATGAACTCAACGAAAGCACCGGCGATCGGATAAGTGACGATATCAGAATACTCACTGAATCGCTCGTTCGAAGCAAGATTCCCGAGCCCGGGCCAGAGGCTATCCTGGGCATAGACGAGGGCCCAGGCCTCATTGGGAAACCCCCACCATGTCTTGTCAAACCACATCGCCAGTCCCTCACGCAGCAGAGACTGCTCCGGCTTACCCATCGTACGGTTCGAAATCAGGTGGGCATCTTCGTGAAACCCGATGCATTTCACTTCCCTGTTGTAAACGGCGTGGATTTGATCGGGTTCGTGGGCAAATCCGTTGGTCGGCTCGGTATCACCGTATCCTTTTATAGCGGGATATCGTCTCCCGACCTCCTCCGGATTGTCATAGAGGAAATATTGAATCGGGATGTCCATCTCAACCTGCAACACTGCACAGATGTGCCTATGACAGCTCTCCTGTGTGGTCACTATCTGATTGATATCGACTCCTGTGAGCGCCCCCTCATGATAGTGAAAAAGATAGTGAGATGAGCGCAGCTCCTGCCACATTCTAGATCCTTTCGCGGTTTATCCCGGACTTCCCACCGGCTTTCGTAGCGAGACAGAAGAGATGGCTGTGGCTGTCCCGCACCCAAAGCGTTGGGTGCGGGACGACCGAGGACCCTCTACGAGCTGGAAGCCACAGGCGTATCCTCTGTCCGTCAGCCGGCGGATCGAGGAGGCCGACGGAGCGTAACGAAATCCCGCGGCCGACGCGGAATTGGTGAGAAGTCCGGAAAGGGCAGCCGCCGTGGCCACGCGGCTCTGCCTCATGACGAGACGATCCTCTCTCTGGTCAGAACGCGCAGCCCAATCAGTATCACCAAAACGCATCCAAGCACTCCGACAATGTAGAGCAATAAATCCAGGTCTTGGGTGGAATGAGATTGAAAGGTTTTGACAGATCGGTACAGCGTAGCAGACAGGATAGCAAAACTCACAAAAGGCAGGAATCTGGGCTCGCGGAGTACCAACACCATGAGATTCGACAAAAGGAGCCAGAACATAAACATTATGGGGCAACCTGCCAATAGGCCAAACAATGCGACCGCGTCGGGCATGATGATCATGTTCATGTATCTTAGCCCTATCAATACAATAGCAGTTGTGCACATGGCAAATGTGGGGATCCAGGTAACTAAGAAAACCGTACTGACTTTTCCAAGCCATACCGCCAGTGGAGTAATGGGCGATGAGAGAAGCGTCTCGATTGTCCTTGTCAGCTTCTCGTGCAGAAAAATCTCCTCCTGCAACTGATAAGCCAAGAGCATGGCCATGGGAAAGGGTGCGCTTCGTGCGATCATATTGACAAGTAATTGGAATATCACTTCTCTGTTCGGATCGCCGATGGGAACCCTTGCGGAGAGTTTCGCCGCAGCCCCTATCCAGAAAATGATTGCTATCACGGCCGCGACGACGATATACATGCAAAGCTCCGGTCGCAAACGAAGTGCGGAAAGCTCCTTCCACACCATAACCCCGTAGCCTTCTGTTCTCCTCATCATTGGTCCATGCTCATGATTCTTTTGTACATCTCAAGAAGGCTACTCTCCTGTACCCTCACCTCTGTTGGAAAAACGCCTGAACGTCCGAGAGCCTCGGTTATGTGGGAGCTCTCCCCGGATCCAAAGGAATATGCGGCGACATGAGTCAGGCCACTAGGATCGCTTTCGACTACCGGAAGATTGGTCGTGCGGAAGACCTCCATCGCCTTTCGATAGTCTTCTGAGGAGGCAAATCGGAAGTAACCAGTCGGTTTGGCATAACGGCGCCGCAGCTCGGACAAGGTCCCATGCTCAAGGATGCTCCCATTTCGAAGGAAGACAACATCAGAGCAAAATCGTTCGATTTCAGGAAGGTTGTGAGACGTAACAAGAATCGTCATTTCCCGCTGCTGAACGATCTGGCCAAGAAGATCGAGTATCATCTCGGCGCCTTCAGGATCAAGACCAGACGTTGGTTCATCTAGGAAAAGGAGCTCCGGGTCGGTCAGAATGGCGCGTGCCAGAGCCACGCGCTGTTTCATTCCCTTTGACAATTGCCTTACCTTCTTGCCGACGCTCTCACTCATTCCTACCAACGAAAGGGCATCTTCGATCATCCTACGTCGTCTCCCTGAAGGCAACCCATAGAGACGCGCATAAAGCTCCAGGTTGTAGGCAACCGGCAAAGACTCATATAGTCCATGATTCTCGAGAAGTACTCCGAAGTCGCCGCGCCTTGAGAAGCCATCTTGAGTGGGATCCATGCCGAAGACAGAGACGTCTCCTGCCGATGGTCTCAATAGCCCCAGGAAGAGACGAACCATCGTGGTCTTGCCTGCACCATTCGGCCCCACGCAAGCGGTGACAGACCCCTTGCGCAAGGCAAGCGTGACCTCCCGCAAGGCGGTTACGGTTCCAAAAGCCTTTGTTACCTCGTGGAGCGTGCCGACAATCTCCTCCGAACGGGAAAAGCATCGAGTCACTAGTGTCGAATCCTCAGAGCTGATCATTCATTCCTCTCACATCGTTTACTGAAGCTGACCCGGAATAGACCTTGTCTTCATCTCCTCATGGGGTCACTTGATGCTATCGGTTCACGACGAGTATTCTTGCTATCTTCCCATGCTCCGACGAGAGTGTACAATAGTATGCTCCCTGCGGAATGTCACGGGCTGATATCGGAATCCGATATGTTCCTTCCGGATGCCATCCGACCGCGATCTGTTTCACTCTGCGGCCCAACGAATCATACAGCCCAAGATCGATGTTCTGAGGATTCGCCAGCACATAGGTGATGGTAGTCGATTGGTTCACGGGATTCGGATACGCAGGATAGAGATACAGGAACTGATCGGATGGCTGCGGACCATGTTCCGCAGAGCCGACCAAAAACCAGAAAAAGGCGACAAATAGATCGGATTGGAGCCCGTCATCCTCTGTCCACGCGCCGACCGAATGGAACTGATTCACACCAGATAGAGCCAGTTCAGCAATCGAATTGTCGGTTGTTGTTATCTCGATGTCATAACCAGGATATGAGTCCTCATTGTGCATGAGTAGACGTTGTACACCGGAGTTGTCCACCGCACAGAGATAGTGCGGAAGCGGTACGACCACGCACCCGACTTCTCCAAACAGCGTGTTTGAGACATAATTGAAATGAGCGTATTCCTCCTGCGGCCATTCGTCCTCCTCTGGCAGAAAGGCGATAGCCGAGCCCGTACAAGAAACCAACGTGTCTCCAAAAACCTGATTCTCCACCCAACTGAGTACGAGGATGTCATCCCAAGGAGCATGCCAATAACTGAAATCCAGGTTCGCTTGAGACGCTTCGCCTGCCAATCGGAGCAGCGTACAGGGGCCAACCCAGGAATCCGTGGTTGAAAACCTGATGAGTGCCTTAACATAAACCGAATCAGGCTCGTGCACTTCGTCGAAGAGGAGCCATAAATCGCCATTGACCGTCATTCGAGGAACCAGATGGCCCAGCGGCCTACGGCCCTCATAGATCGTCTCATGCCCATGCCATTGCCAGTTCTCATCCAATTCTGCTCTACAGATGCGGTT
>JAUXFG010000284.1 GCA_030620115.1 Candidatus Fermentibacterota bacterium | reverse complement strand
TACTTCAGCAGATGGTAGGGGCATGCCGTGCCCGCTCCTTGCTTTTCTCAGCGCCATTGAATGGGATTCGTTATCGGGACTGCTCCACTCCTCATCATCCTGCTCAACAGCTCCCCCATTCCAGCAATTCAGCAATCCAGCAATTCGAAATTCTTCCCACTCATCAGCCCATCAACTACGTAATTCACGGCAGAAAGAGGACCGGCTTCGTCTGCCTATCTCCTCCTGCCATAACTCTCAAGAAGTAGATACCGCTTCCAACCAGTCGGCCCTGGCAATCCAAACCATTCCACACGCAACCGTACGAACCCGGTTCCTGCGTGCAGGAAACCAATTTTGTAACCATTTGGCCGGCGATATTGTGAACAGACAGAGTGACATCTCCTGCCACGGGGAGCATGTATTCGATTCTGGTCTCTCTCGAGAACGGATTGGGCATTCCCCACGACAAGGACAGAGCGAAATCTCTGGGGGGCGGACCCACGGCATCGATGCTCAGCGGCAGATCCAAGCGCCCCCACCCAAACAAGCTATCTTGACCCGCCTCCCCCATATCAACCGCATGTGCCTCAAGACACGCCCGGATCTCCGTGGCCGTCCACGCAGGGAAGGCCGATTTCACCAGTGCCGCGGCCCCCGCAATATGAGGGCTGGCTGCAGACGTTCCACCAAAGCCGCCATAGGTCCAGTTTACGACACGGTCAGGCCCAGAGATGTCGGGTTTCATCCTCCCATCATAGGTAGGTCCCTGGGAGCTGAAAGACTCCTGCGGGCCAGTTTCCCAGTTCTCTTTGGCTATTGCCGCGACTGCAATTGCCCCCGTTGCATCCGCCGGCGCGAGTAGGCTGCCCGCCGTAGTCTCGTATTCGAAGTGCTGGTACGCATTGAAAAGCGTCATCTCCTGTTCACCTTCAGCGTCAAATTTCCTGATACCTACACCATACCATCCATCGAATGGCGCCGCGAAGCCCGGAATCTCTTCTGTTGGCGGTTGAGAGCCGGACTGGCGGGTACACGACGAGTCCAGAACACTCCAGAAACCGTCATGGCCATAAAGATACAGATCATAGTCTTGGTCGGTCGTCGGCCAGCGGTTCCAGCTGAGATAGCACCAGACAGGCGTACCTGCATACAGGTATCCGATCGTGTTGATCTCTGTGCCGGCAGAGCCGCCGAATTCGTGCAAGCTATCGCTGTTGGAATCGAAGAAGACACCTCTGTAGTGCATGTGCGCATGGTTCCCCGCCGCATTGACCCAGAGAATTCCACTCGCGTTCGCATCATTCGCCATATCACAAATCAACCCGGTGCCGTCGTAACCACCGGTGTTCGCATACCCTACGGAATGATTGATGATGTGGATTCCATTTGTAATACAGTAGTCCTTCGCGTTCCCGAGATCTACTTCGTTTGTGGTATTGATCAGCGTGAGGTGAGCGCCGGGCGCCATATCGTGAACGACTTCCGCCACCGCCACGCCATGGCTTGTCGCCGATTCCATCCCGCTTCCCGAATAGTCCACCGTGTCGATATCGGCGGGCAGCTCCCCTGCTGCTACCGCACTCCAAAGTCCGACGAAACCAAGATCGATCACCGCGACCTTTGCGCTCTCCCCCGTGATCCCTCTCTCATGCCACTCGAACGCATTAGTCAGACTTACCCCTTCACTCACCACACAGGGCAGCGGTTTGAACGGCAGCCTGATCCACGATATTCCCATCTCTTCCTTGGGGAGATTGTGGATCGGGAGTGCAACGAGCAAAAGATCCCCATAGGTGGCCAATACTTCAACGTCGTATCTGGTCAGCTCGGAAAGGCGGAAGCTTGATCGGTCTCTCACTACCAAAACAACTTCGACCTTGTCTCCTGACAGCCCGATGCCGCGTTTCCTCGCAAGATCCCCTGCTGCGTGGAGCCCATGCGTCTCGTATTCTTGCACTAGTTCTACAAGAATACCCTGGAGTCCGGCGTGCCGATTCTCCGTGCTTGCAGGATCATCAACCTGGAAAGCCTGATGAATGCGACCCGAAGCCATTTTGCTGGCAGGCGTTGAACTCACCAGCGCTATTAACAGCCCAAGGACAAGGAATCTGAACAGCTCTCTATGTTTCTGGAACGCGCGCCTTGTCATTTTGAGTTTGTTCCTCCCTTTTGCCTTCTCCATTCAAGACTCGCAAATCGACCCTTCCGATTCCCCTCTGAGCCCTGAACGCTTCCTCCTCCCATCCCCCAGATTCTTCGGTCGCTCCGCTTCCTTAGAATGACACGTCTCTTCACGTCCAATACCAACCACCCCTGTCATTCTGAGCGACTCCAAGAAGCGAAGAATCTCTTCCACATCCTCTCTCCGTCATCTCAACCCTGAACCCCGAACCCCTTGAAACGAACCCCAAATTGAACTCCCCCCTCCATATCCGCAATCCATATCCCAAGACCCATCTCACGTCAAGGCATCAAGTGGAGCTGCTAAGGTACCTTTTTAACAAATCCGTGCATCCGACCTTCTGACCTGAAACCTCGTCTCGAGCTTTGTCCCGAACTTCCCCTTCCTCGTCCCAAAAACCTCGAATGGAGCCTGTCGATGGCCACCCTAGGGTTTGCGCAAGAATAAGCTACGTTGAGTCACGCGTACTGCGCGGGATTCGCATCCTTGGCGCACAGGTTTGCCATAGGATTGGTCTCCCCGAGGGAGCGAACCCGGCTTGCCCCGGCGGAGCCTTGGCGTAGACGGGGGGCGTAGCCCAAGCTACATCGAGGATTTCGCGATCGAGGCGAAGCCAATAGATGTGGAGAAGATGGGATGTCAAAATGTGAAGTTATTCCTGCGCGAACCCTAAAGACCAAACTGGAAGATCAAGACAGAT
>JAUXFG010000192.1 GCA_030620115.1 Candidatus Fermentibacterota bacterium | reverse complement strand
GTACTTTTTCCGTACTGACGTGCTCCTCGAATCAGAACAATACCTGGTTCCATCGGTAAGGCGTCGAGACCGAAGTCGATCTTGAACACATGGGGTACAGTCTTCAAGTCTTCTATATGGGGGAAGAGCCTCTCATCGAAGTCGCCAATGGAGAGTTGTTTGTTGATCTCTATAACGTTCATGGCGTTAAGATGCCTAACGTTCTTGGCGTTAGCAATGACAAAAAATCAATTGGCCCTCCAGCGAGGAATGTATACGTCTTGTCCTGTGGAGGGACGTCCGCCCGCTGGCGGATCGCGTCCGTAAGTATCGGCACCAACGGCGGCCATGGCGGAGCATGGCCCTCCAGCTTTTTCTCTTTGATGCTCAGCTCTCCCGGGGGCGTTTGGCTTGTTCGAGGGCTATCTCGTTGAGCGCAGACAATGCCTTTCGCCCTTCGGCGCCTTCGATGGCCTTGATGGAGATCTGCTGGACCTTGGTGGTTGCTCCTTCGACCTGCCGATTCAGCTCCTTGATCCGGGCTTCCAGCTCCTCCACCTTGTTCGTCAGGGTTTCGATACGAAGGTCGGCGACTTGCTTCTCGCCGGAGATCTCCTTCTCGCGGAGGTCGCGCGTGACTTTTGCTTCCTTCTCTGCTTCCTTGCGTGCGGCAAGCCGGGCTTCGGCAATGGCCTTGTCGAGCTGCTTGGGGAACGATTCAACTTGTTCGCGTAGACTGCTCAGTTCTTCTTCCCGAGCGCCCACTGCCTTCTCGCGTTGGGCCAGCTCTTGCTCCTGTGCTTCCCTTGTCGCGGCAAGATCCTTCTCCAACCATTCCTTCTTTGCCTTATAGATGTCTTCGTCGCGCTTTCTGTTCAATTTGAGGAGATAGGCATACTCCTCCTGCTCCCGTTCTCGTTCCTTCTTTGCCTTATCATTCCGTTCCTTCACCTGCTCATCGTGGCTCGCCTGCTCCCGTTTCCATTCGGCTTGCTTCTCCTCTATTCCAGCCTCGAATTCCTCTTTCGTTGCGGCCGTCCAGCTCTCATACTCCGCACGTGCTGACGCGAGATTCTCCTGAACTTCCTGGCGCTTCTCTTCGATGCGTTTGTCGAAGTCTACTTCGGCCTCCTTGTGGCGTTCCAGGAGCATTGAGAGCGTGTCGGCAGCAATCTCGATGTCGTGCAGGCCCGAGAGTCTCTCAGACTCAATGGTGATGGCCTCCTCTATTTCGGCGAGACGTTGCACCTGAGCCGTGAGCTTCCCCGAAAGGCTGTTGAGCAAATCGGTGACATCGAGCTTCTGGGCGCCGATGGATTCAATAATCCCCTCAACAGAAGCGGTCTTGGCGGATTCCACCACTTTCTCCCGTCTTTTCCGCTCAGCCTCCACTTTTACCTTCGGCTTGTCTTTCTCTTCCCCCTCGTGACGGAGCTGAAGCTGTTTGTAGGCATCGAGGATATCTTGCTTCGTACTCTTCACGGTGATCTTTGGAATGCTCTCATCGATCCGCCCCGCGTCCTTGGGAGGGGTTGGGGGCATCGTGCGTGGCGATTTATGCGCAGGCATGTTCCACCTCTTGTTGGTTGACCCGCATTTCTCACCGACTATCTGCTGCAGCGACGGATCTGGCACCGCCTGCTTCGTCACGCTTCCTCGGACTCCTCGACGTATCACAGTGGATACGCCTGCGTCGTCCTCGGTCGCAAGCCTCGCAGCCGCAACCACCTTCGCCGCTTCGCGACGAAACCCGGTGAAAAAAGCGGGATAAGTGGGAATTTCAACTTCAGAGCAAGAAGAAGATAGGAGCTTCCCATGTCAAAAGCCAGATAGGCCAACCGAGTCCGCATGTTGGCGGACGGCGTGGCCTCCTCCTTTTGTCTCTTCGTCTGAACCCTCCTCGCAATGACATGTGGAGGAGCTGGTCATCGCGAGCGACAGCGCGGCGATCTCAATGGGCGGATGAGATTGCTTCGTCGCTACCCTCCTCGCAATGACAGGTAGAGGAGCTGGTCATCGCGAGCGACAGCGCGGCGATCTCAATAGGTGGATGAGATTGCTTCGTCGCCGTACTCTATCCTGAGCTTGTCGAAGGGCTCCTCGCAATGACTGAGGGTGGGGCCACGGTTCCGGGATCTCTCTACGGGATATTGTATTCCTATGGCGAGCCGTAGCGCCAGACCGAGACCATAAAACGAGAGAATGGGACGTCGCCATCTAAATCTCTAGTAAATCCATGGATTTACTAGAGATTTATGTCAATGCCCAGAAGTGCCGGCATATCGAGTTAGTTGAGTAGCGAACGACGAAACGCGCGGGGATCTCTGCTGCTCTTGACATGGCAATCGCCATATGGACATTGATCGCATAGCCCGTTCGGGCTATATTGTCCTGGTGATCAATCGGAGGACAAACCATGGCTAGGACAGCAACAGTGCGTGCACGGATTGAACCATCCCTCAAGAATGAGGTGGAGGCCGTGCTGGATACTCTCGGGCTCAGCACTACTGAAGCCATCACGATTTTCTACAAGCAGATTCAGCTTCGGCATGGATTGCCATTTACGGTCGAGGTGCCGAACGAGATGACTCGGCGGACCTTCGAAGCGACAGATCGGGGAGAGGAACTGAACTCCTACGACAGCTTCGAGGAGATGTTCGCGAGTCTCGATAAATGCTGAAGCTGAAGACAACAAGCCGGTTTGAAAGGGACTACAGGAAAGCGCTCAAGTCTGGCAAGGATATGGCCAAGCTCAAGGCCATCATGGTTCGGCTCGCCCGTCAGGAGAAGTTGGCCCGGAGGAGGGAACCGCGAAAGCTGGTGAGAAGTCCGGGCTAAGGCCCTTGGATTGGTTCTACCGTAGGGGGGCCCGTGGCGGTGGATGGAGACGCTCCGACATGGAAGCGTGTATGCGCGGCAATCGTGTACTTGGCATCTGAGTGCTCCTTGACGTACAGGAAGATCCGGTAGTCTCCTTCACCGAACATCGAAATCGGGAGTTTGACGCGGAAGGCCCCGGTGTCGTCGGCCTCCGCATCGACATGGTGATCCGGGCCGCGGTACTCGATCGGATCTTCGTCGCCCTTGTAGAACCTGGCTCGCAAGAGCGGATACTGAGTCCGGCCGGACAGGGTGAACGATGTCAGACTCCCACCCCCGTCCAACAACGCTAGTCCACCTTCGAAGAGACCTAGCTCAACCATCTGGCGCATGACGCACCCGACGCACCAAAGCCGGCCCCTGGCTCCCTGCGCGCAACCGAAGGCGAGGTGAGTAGCCTCAGGCTGCAGGACCGCGGCGAGGAAGGCGGGTTGTTCCCTTAAGGCGGCCAACAGATCTGGTCGCGAATCTCCGGAGGCAACGAAGTTGCGATGGCGCCAGTGCAGCGTAGCGCCGACGGCTTCGACCACACGGCCCGGGTCGAGTGTGTCGGCTTGCTGATCCATCAGGAGTGTCTCCAGCTTTTTCTGGATAAAGAAACTGCCCAGTGTATCGTCCCGGAGACTGGGGAAGCCTTTGGCTTGCCGCAAAGCATCAACAGCATCCCGGAACCCTGGGTCTTGAACCGTCGATTCTTCCGCTGGGGCCGGCAACGAGCCGAGGACGACCGCAATCATCGTCACCATGACGACTGGGAATAGGTGAGTTCGAATCATTGTGCACCTCCTTGTCGGCATTCCTGCCCACGAGCTGGATCTCACCACTTCGTCGGGTGTATCTTGTACGGTTAGACCGGACTTCTCACCGGGTTTCGAAGCGAAACCGCCGAGATGGTTCTGGCTGCGAGGCTTGCGACTGAGGACCCCGCAGGCGTATCCTCTGCGATACGTCGAGGAGGCCGATGAAGCGTAACGAAGCAGACAGTGGCTTATCGGCGGTTACAGCCGGAAGCTGGTGAGAAGTTCGGGTTAGGGCCCGTATTTGTCAGCAAGTATTGCAGCGAAGCGCAGTTCTTTGCATTGAGACATGAAGACCGCCCGAGAGTTGTTCGTACCCTTGTCCCGTCGCCGGGATCTTCGAGAGAATTTGCAGTGGAGATGATATGGTGAACCGATTGATGATAGTGCTTGCGGCAATGCTTCTTGCCTGTCTGGCCTATGCCCAGCCCCCGCCAGCTCCTTCCTGGCAGATCCAAGAGAAGGAACATGGCCTGCATGTGTCCCTTGATCGGCTGCTGTGGCGGAGTTTTCCCCTCCAGGGGGATGAGGTGCTGATCCGTGCCACAGGAGCCGCATCCACCAGAAAGGTCGGATGGCCCGAGCTCCCTATCTACCGATTGCTTTTTGCCGTACCCCCGGGCGCCCAACCAACCTTGGTCACGGCGACCAGTAGACCCGTGCATCAAAAAGGAATGCGCGTTTCACCGGTAGGCACGTGGAGTTCCGGCCCGCAAGGCTTTTCCGTGGAGCGGAGAAGCCTGATCGGGACGGCGGAGCAAGGATTGCTCTATCCTGATTTCTGGGCACGCGTCTCGCCCTGGGGTCAGTTTCGCGGCCTCGGTCTCTATGTGTTGGAAGTGGCGCCTCTCCAACAGGAATTAGGAACAGGAACCCTGGTGGAACAGACCAGGATGGAGATGGAGATCACGTGGAGCGGTGGTTCGGGCGGCGGCCCTCCCGTGGAAGAGCCGTACCTACCCCTGGTTCGGCAGATGGTAATAAACCCCAACCAAGCCGAGACGATGGCGACTAGCGAACCACAATTGAAGCCATCTCTGGAGTGGGAACCCACTTTTCCCGGGTTGAAGATCACGGCGCCGCCCCAGAGTCCGGTGGTTATCACTGGAGACGATATCGCCGGCGTTCATCCCGAGCTGGCGGCTCAGCCGGCGTCGACGCTCTCCCTCTGGTGGAAAGGCGAGAAGTACCCATGCGTGATTGAGACGGACCAGGCCGGGAATCTTGGTCGGTTGACATTTGTCAGCCCGGCGCTCCCCGAGGAATATGCACATGAGACATTCACCAATGTCTTCTGGCTTGGCCCGGGAGACGGGTTTCTCTCTATGGAAAAACGAAGCGGCGTGACCCAAGGGACGCCGGATCACGAGCAAACCGTGCATCCGGTTTTTACTACCAGCGAGGTCGAGCTCACCCATACGTCGTATAACAGGGAGGGGAATGCCTTGCTGTGGTGGTGGGATGAGCTGACGACGAAGAGCGCCGGACAAGTCGATGTGGCTAATTTGAATTTCAGATTGGGCGAGATCGATTCCTCCCATCCTTTGACCATGACGGTTCGGGGGAGCGCTGAATCGTGGCGAAATCATCGCATTCGGCTGACTATTGTAGGGCAGAAGATTGCCGATACCACATGGGCCGGCAGCGGGTTTTTCGAAATAGAAGCGGATATTCCGGCCGATTTCGTATATCAGGGGACGAATATCGTTCGTGTCGAGCTCGTAGGGCAGGCAAATGAGGATGATATCGTCCAGGTTAAAGGGCTGGACCTTGCGTTCGAGACAGGAGTCGCCACGGATAACATCCTCCGGTTCATGAGCCACAACTCAGTGGGTGGGAAAATCGAATTCGCGCTTGATGGATTCTCTGAGCCGGATCTTTTCGTGTTCGATGTCACAGAAGAGAACAATCCCGCAGCCATCACCGAGGTGGAGGTCAACCCCTCGTCCCGCGGCTATTCCATTGCGTTCCATGATTCGGTGCCCACAGGGCAGCAGCGGACCTATCTCGCCTTCGGCCTTGGTAGGGAACAGCCTGATCTTATCTTGGAATCAAGGAGTGCCGGTGTACTCGTCAGCGCGGAAGGCGCCGACTACATGGTGCTCACGCCGGCTCTCCTCTTCGATCAGGCTCAGCGGCTCGCAGACTATCGAGCAAGCCTTGGCTATCAAACGCTCACGGTGGATGTGGAGGAGGTCTTCGACCGATTCTCCTTTGGCTATCCGGCGAGCCAAGGGGTTGCCGACTTCATTGCATGGGCATATGCCTCCTACGAGCCACGGCCGGGATTTGTGGCACTGATGGGCGACGGCAGCGCCCGGTTGCGTCATGGAAACGAAACCTCGCCTAATCTCTTTCCCGATCGGCTCATCAACCGTGTTGCGGATGACAACGACTATGTGGATGTGGACAAGGACCCGCACCATCTCCCGGACCTGGCTCTCGGCAGATTGAGCGTTCAGACGCCCGAGCAGGCGGAGGAATTCGTGGACAAGATCATTGCCGCTGAAACACAGGCCGTTCCATCTCCTGCACATGCTCGAATCGCGCTTTTCGCCGATGATGCAAGTGGATCAGCCCATCTTCCTGGATTCGCGTACGACTGCGAAGAACTCATTGAGAGCGTCTCCCCTGCCTACTTTCCCGAGCGGATCTATTTGAGCTACAACGGCGGTTCCAACAATGCCTGGAACGACCGGGAGGTAATGCTGGCACCCCGGGCCAAGGGAGAGGAATACTACAAGCCGTGGATTCTCGAAACGCGTGGCGCAGGCACGCTCCTCTTCACCTATGTGGGCCACGGAGGGATCAATACGTGGGCCACGGAATGGATCATCACCACGGATGACGCCCCGGATGTTCTCACTGCACCGAACTATCCGCTCATCATGAATTTCAGTTGCAACACAG
>JAUXFG010000060.1 GCA_030620115.1 Candidatus Fermentibacterota bacterium | reverse complement strand
CTCCGGGAGACGTCTCATTCTCAAACTCGGCAACAAGTCCGGAATTAAGCTTGCGCTTGTTTCCCCCGAAAAACCGCCATTTTAGTGAGTTCTGGAGGACAGGGCTCTTTCCAAGCGTAGGTTCGAGACTGGTCTGAAACCAGTCCTCGGGCCGGGCCATGAGTGGGTGATTCTCGAGGATGTTGGTTCCAATGAGCAACCGCTTGGGGTCGGCTGGGCCTACGGGCACGTTAGAAGAGCCATGATGAATAAGCTCAGCCGTCGGCGTAGTCCAATTGGCTGGTCACGGGATCCCGGGGAGCGCTTCGTCTCAGTCATCCCCTTCCACCCAGACCCAGATCACATCCATGTGATGAGGATGAGGAGGGGTTTAGATGGCTGGAGCGACTGGGCACCTCGCATAGAGAATCCCCTCAAGATTCTCAAAGACGCCGGAGTCGTAGTCACCGACAGCAAACAGGCAGTTATTGGACCGGGTTGCGTCAAGATGGATCTGGACGAACAGCACGCCTTATATGGTAGCTCCTTTCCGACTGTCCCTCCTCTGACAGGAGGCCCACCGGAGGATGTATATGTAGTCTTCGGAAAAGCTGACATTGTAGCAAAGGTGCGGGACTCGTTCAACAGAGACTACCCTCAGAACGACATACACCACCTTGGCGTCTACAGCATTGGCTATTCGATTCACGATGATTGGCAGGGCGGCGAGCTTGTTGTGGAGCCCTATACCCGTGCATTCGAAGGCGAAATTCGAGACATGGAAGATGATGGCGTCACCAGAGCAGTGTATCGAGCGACTGATCAGTTCCCTTCCGTGAACGACAGTGTCTGGTACGCAGTCTCGAACTATCATCCTCTGTTGGGTTGGGCGAACTGGACAGCAGGAGCAGCCGATGGTTGTTGGAATACCCGCATGGTGGATGCTGGGTTGCCTTGGATAGCTCAAGACACGACGCAGGATGTAGATCCCGGCAAACCAGGTTATCCGAAGTTCCCAGATGGGGTGTACAAGGTTACCGTGCACGCCAGTGATCTCATCAATGAGGAGATTCAAGAGCACATCCCCGTCATCGTCGACAACTTTGCGCCATTTGTGAAGGAGGTGAGGATCTGGCGTCGGTATGAAGTGTGGACGCCTGAGGGTCTTGAGGAAGATGAGGGAACGGCGGTGATCTATCATGCAAGGTGGGAATTCCGGTCCGATGGGGCCTGTGTAAAGAAGATTCTTTACCAAGAAGCTTCGCCGGATGCAAATCTGCACATCTCGGTGGAGTTCAGCGAACCGATGAACAGAGAGGTTGAGCCTGAGATAACAGCGAATCATGAGGGCGGGTCGGTGAGCTATGGAAGCTCAGGGGATTGGGAGAGCCCCACGCAATGGGAGGGCGCCATTTGGGGATCTGAGAATAAGGCAAGGTTCGGTGAGTATGCGATAAGTATCACAGCGGAGGATCTGGCGGGCAACGCTTTGCACATGAATGTCTCAGTAATGGCAAGCAGGGAAGCGAATGGAGAATGGAGCGAGGGCTACGTTCCTGGGGCGGATGAAAACCATTCATTCATAGTAGCCCCGGCGTTGTGGGTTGTTGAAAGGCACTCCAACGACATATATCGGCTTGCCGGCTATCGAAAAGACGGAACGCCAGATGGGAGCGATCCCGGAGACCCTCCTGTGAGGTTTGATTTTTCGGCCTGGGCTATTGGATCGGTTCACTGTTCGAGCGATCCGGTTGATGGAGGGTGCTGGATCTATGGCGATGGTGCCGGCTTGGGCAAGGTTTCGGCCGGTGGAGAGCTATTGGTGTTGCTTGATACGTCGCCCGGGTCAGCAATGTGGGTTGGGACGGAGCACAGGAGTGCACCCTGGGTTGCGAAGGAGCCGAGGAACGAAGCTTGCTGGATAATCAAGGATGTGGGGTCAGCAGTTCGCATCAAGAGATATGCACGCGAGGAGGAGGGCTGGAACGCCCTTCCAGCAGTGGTGTTGCCGGGGTATGACTCCTACTATTTCCCTCTCCGGGCGTCAATAGACCAGAGGACCGGGGATGTTTGGGTAGTGATGGACGACTGGGAATGGGGCAATCCCCTGTGGGGTAGACTGGTCAGGATGGGAGTAATTGAGGAAGAAGGAGAGGAGAGAATAGGATGCAGAATGTCTACCAGACTGAAGTCCGAATATTGTGTCCGAGCCGGAGTCTCGGCAAGTCCCCAAGATGGTTCTGCGTGGGTGGCGGAAGTTGGCGGTCTATTGAGTGAGGAGTTCATGGTAAGGAAGTACAGCTCCAGCGGAGATGCTTCGGACAGCGTTGTGTTCTGTGAAGGGAGTTCGCACTACTCATCAGACTATGTGAAGAGCTCTCCGGCTGTATGCAGCTTCCCGCGTTCAAAGGGGTGCACGACTGTCTGGATCGCTTCACAGGAGATCAACACGGATCCTCCACCTGCCTCTTCACTTCCTCAGGCCAGCATACCATCGCTCAGAGGATACGAATTCGTGTCTTTTGACACCATGGTGGTAGTGACCGGGGCGGGGAATGCCGGGCACCAGATCAAGATCGCGGGGTGCACTACGAATTGCGAGGATGAGTATGTAAACGACTTCTTCTTATCGGCGAATCCGAAGTTGGGCGGAATCTGGTGGGTGAGACCTCATATGGTTCCTCCTGGAGGCCCCAATTGCAGTAATTCTTCTTCGCCCAGGGATTACGTGATGGATTTCCATCTGCTAAGACCAGGCGGAAGATGGGAGCATTCTCTATTCTCGAAAACATTCCCGGGCTGTGGACCTGTGGGGCATTTTGATGAGTTGGCGGACCTAGGGGTATGCTCCATTTCAGCATGTGCAGGGGCTCTGTGGGATGAATGGCCTGCTGAAGCGCAGTATGTCGGGGTCACCCCGCAAGGTGCTGCTCTTTCGATTACCCCTGTCCTGGAGCCGAAGCCCTTTGTGTATCACCTTGGTCCCATATATCCAAATCCCTGTCGTGGATGTAAGGGAGCGATCATAGATTATGGTATAGGCGGCGGAGGAGGTCGAGTTCGGCTGGAGATCTACGATCTGAACGGGCGAATCATTCGGAGAGTGGTCAATGGCACGGCCATTCCTGGGGCGTACAAGAGCGAATGGGATTTGTTTGACGACCGGGGCATGAGGGTCCCTTCGGCTACGTATGTAGTCCAGTTGCTATCCGAAGGCCATATTGCAAGACAGAAGTACGTGGTGCTGAGATAGGCGCAGAAAAGATGAGACCACACAGATTAGCACCAGACAGCCTCATGTCTATGCCCAGCCTCGGAACGAGTTCGCTCACGCGGCTTCTGGGCTAATTGTTGAGCAGAGATGCGTAGCTTTGTGATGTTGAGTGTCCCTCTTTTGGCTCTGTGTGTGGGGCCGCTCATAGCCCGCATCTCTCACCGGCCATCTGCTGCAGCGTTGCATTTGGCCCTGCCTGCTGCGTTACGCTCCTTTGGTCTCCTCGATGTATCGCAGAGGATACGTCTGCGGGGTCCTCAGTCGCAAGCCTTGCAGGCACAGCACCTACACCGCTTCGCGACGATAGCCGGTGAGAAGTGCGGGCTAGGGGCCGTATATGACATCGAACTGAAGAATCCGGAGGATTCGGTCTGGATTCGGTCATCAACAGGCCGGGACACTTTCCTTTTCACCAGCAGGAGTGGCATCGGGGAGGCCACCATCATGTTGAAGAAAGGCCAATGGCCTGATACGCTTCTCGTCCAGTTGTGCTATAACGAAAGCCGGGGTTTCTCGCGGCTCGAATCGTTCACTGTGGATAATGGCTCGATCCGTGCGACAAATGCCTTGGGCAGGCCCGATACCGTGGTGTGTGTTACTGCTGCAAATGGACCGTCATTGCCCCGTGGGAAAGCCTTCATGCCCATTGTGAAACGTGATGACATCATGGAAATGCAAATCCCGACCGTGGCGATGTCAGCGGATGTGCGTGCCCTGCACATCTCGTGGATCGATGCCTATCGCGACTGATTCCGGCTTTCCGTTTCAGTCGCTGCGAGATGGCCGGCACGCCTGCAGAGATGTCGCACCTTGCAGGCGTGCTCCACACTACATGCGTACAAGTAGGCCTCCTCAAGAGAGTCTGCCGCCGCGATAGATCCATGCCCCCTGATGATCAGGGCTCTATTCTTGCGCAGGATGCGGGCGCACTCCTTGGCCAGTTCCAGGAGTTCCAGATCCCCTGAAACCAAGGGGATTTGACCGAGCACCTTCTTGGTCTCGATATCGTGCGACACGATTCTTGAGCCGGGAGTGATCAGTGCCTCGGCCACTGCAAAGGGGGAATGAGTGTGTATGATCGCCTGGGCCGATGTGGCCTGATAGATCGCCCGGTGAATCCTTGCATCTGATGAGGCAGTTGCATCGGTGGAGGACTGGCCATCCAGGCCTATCTCGACAATCATCTCGTCCGCTAGCTCATCCAGCATGCTTCCACTTCGGGAGATAAGGATCGTGTCCCCTTCCCTGATCGACATGTTGCCTACTTGGGAATGGGTGAGGCCATGGAGGATGAGCTTGCGCCCGAAATGGCGCATCTTCTCCCTCAATGCCTGTTGGCGCGGGTCATGGGTTCGCCCGCATGCTATCTCTGGCATTCTATCACGATCTTCATGGACTCATGTTCCCATGGGTGCGTGAGCATCTCGATACCGCGGCCGAGCTCGGCCAATGGCAGCCTATGCGTGATCATGGAATTCACCGGGACGCGCTCCGCGGCAATGAGTGAAAGCGCAGACTCGGAGTCTACGGGCGGACCCGCGTATGAGCTGATGAGTGTCACCTCGGTCCGCCAGAAGATGTCATTCCAGGGTATCTCGATTTTCTCTGTTGGGTCCTCCGCTCCTGCGAAAAAGAGGATCGTACCTCCTTTTTCCACCGCCTTGAGCGCCAAAGAGATGAGCGGACGATTGATGATGACCCGGTCCACCAGTCTGCCATGGTTGAGCTCCTTCAGTCGGTCGAGAGCGTGTTCCTCCGAGTCGATGATTGCATCGGCGCCGTTGCGAAGCGCCATGTCGAGCCGGAAGGGGATATTGTCCATGGCAATGATTCTCCCGGCGCCCATGGCGCGTGCCGTCATGATCATGAGCTGGGCCGAAATGCCGCAGCCGATTACCAGTACCGATTGCCCGGGACGGACCTTTGCCTTGCGTAGCCCTCGGTACACGCAGGCCAGCGGTTCCACAAATGTCGCATCCTCATACGAGACATGATCAGGCAAACGGAAGGTCCCTCTATCAACGTTGAGGGCAGGCACGCGGATATACTCGGAGAAACCGCCCGGAAAGAAGTTGGTGGACTGCAGCGTGGCGCAGCAGCTATGATGATCGCTCAGGCAGTATCGGCACGTATTGCACGGGACATGGTGTGCAACCGATACCCGATCTCCTTCGCGGTACTTGGTCACCGCTGAGCCGACTTCGACGATCTCGCCGGCTACCTCGTGACCAAGAACAAGGGGCGCACGATGAAGCCGATACCATTCCAGCCCGTCCGAACCGCAGAGACCGCTTGCCACCACGCGGAGCAACATCTCATCAGGCCCGATCTCCGGAATGGGCATCTCTTCTGAGCGTACATCCCGATTATTGTACCACATGGCCACACGCATGCGTCATCTCCTTTCCGGAGAATGGGGTGATGGGAGAGGGATCCCAGGGAGAAGATCACCCCCTGCCCATGGTCGCGGTCAAACATCGAATCCGCCGGCTGGAGGAAACGTCCAACGCCCAATGTCGAAGTGAGGCTCTTCCATTGGATGTTCGATGTTGAGTTTCTCGCAAGTCTGCAAATCGACAGCCCCCCCTTGGCGGGGTCTATCCACCAAGCGCCTATGCTGCACTGCCCTCCTTTATCTCCTGGAAGACCTCGTGGGCCTGCTTCGGCGTGGCCTTCTCGTGGATCACCGCGTAAAGCGCCCGCATGATCGCCACCGGATGTGGATTCTGCCACACGTTGCGCCCGAGATTCACCCCGATGGCCCCCCTCTGTATCCCGTCGTACACGAACTCGAAGACCTCCAAATCGGTCTTGCATTTCGGTCCCCCGGCCATCACCACGGGAACGGGGCAGCCGTTGGTGACGGTCTCGAAGTCTTCGGCTGCATAGTAGGTCTTCACTACTCGTGCACCGAGTTCGGCTGCTATTCTGCAGGCCAGTGCCAAATAGCGGGCAGCGCGTTTCTCCAGCTCCTTGCCCACTGCGGTCACGGCCATTACGGGAATCTCGTAGCCTTCGCACATGCTCACAAGATCCGCGAGGTTCTCGAGCGTCTGCTTCTCGTAATCGCTGCCCACGAATACCGATACGCCCACGGCCGTTGCATTACACCGGATGATCTCTTCGATGGTGGCCACCAGGGTCTCGTCAGCAAGATCATGCCCGGAGATGCTTGTTCCTCCTGAGACGCGGAGGATGATGGGGACGCCGCAATCGGCAGGTATTGCGGCACGAAGCACGCCCCGGGTCACGAATAACCCATCCGCCCAAGGAAGGAGCGGCTCGATAGTCTTTGCGGGCTCTTCCAGACATCGGGTGGGCCCAAGGAAGTAGCCATGATCAATAGGGAGAAAAAAGCAGTGTCCGTCAGGTTGAATGAGTCTAGAGAGGCGGTTCTTCATTCCCCAACTCATGTTGGCTGCTCCTCGGAGGGGAGCTCTGGTTGTGGTTTCAGACATCAGTACTCCTTTGTTGCAAGAGTTTTCCGCCATCCGCTGTCGGTTTAGGGCTCGCGTAGAAATAGCTTCACATCCTGACATCCCATATTCTTTATCCCGCGCAGTATGCCGGACTACGCCTCGGGTGGGCACGGCATGCCGTGCCCCTACATGGGGGAGATCGACTCTACGGCAAATTTGTACGTCAACACTGCGAATCCTTAGGGCTCCATATGCGGGGGCAACCTCGAGGCGATTTCCGTAGGGAGATCCGAGAGACGAAGCCGCCCCTCTTGGTAGTGAGGCGAGTCGATCTCTGGGGTGAAGACGTGGCTCGTGAGATAGACAAGAACCGCGGGAAGGTGCGAGGGATTCCAGTAGCCATGAAGTATGCCCTCAGGGATGCCCACAAGCGTATCCCGGTATCCCAGAGGGATCTTGTTGAGCATTCCCTTGGTGGACGATCCGTGGCGCAAGTCCACCAGGTAGGCGGTGAGCCTGCCGAATCCCGGCACCACGAACCATGTTTCTCGCTGATCAGGGTGCACGTGGAGCCCTACTGCAACTCCCGGCTGGACCACGGACACATTTATTTGCCTGACGCTCAGTTGGAAGCCGGCCTCGGCCAGCTCGGTATGGATCGAATCCTCAAGACGTGCGAGTTCCCTGAAACTGCCGCCGTGGTCGGGGTCAGGGAAGGTGCGCGTGAGGGTATGGACCACGGACCCCTCGATGGCAGGGGAACCGCCGTATTCCTGGCGATAGATACTCGCACCATTGCCGGCAAGTCCCTCCACCCTTTCATCCCAGCTCACGAGGAGACCTCCTCCTGAAGAGTTACGAGTTGACTTAAAAAAAACGCAATACAATATAGCGCCGGTCCAGCCGCTTTGCTCCCTCATTGGTGCCAAGGACAGGGTTGAATGGGATTTGGGGGCTGGGAAGAAGAGAGCGTGCATCGCTAAGCGTTCAGATGATGGAGGAAAGATGTAGGAGAGATTCTTCGCTCCTTGCAATCGCTCAGAATGACAGGGGTTGCATATAGAAGGATAAGGCATTGTGTGTCATTCTGAGAGAGCGGAGCGACCGAAGAATCTGGGGGGAGGGGGGGAATTTTGGATTGTTGGATTGCGAATTGAGAAATTTGGGGATCCAACATACAACATCGAACGTCCAACGTCCAACGTCGAATAGCCGATGGCTCGTCGAAGGCGAACCATCAGCAGGAAATGAAGGAGGAGAATATGAGATCAAGGTATCTATTCACACTGACTGCTGTGGTTCTGATGCTGGGCGTCTGGGGCTGCGCCAAAGAGGAAGCTCCTGTCTCAGCCACGGGCGTGCGAAGGGCTCCAGCAGATATCGGCGCCAATGGTGTGATTCTGCTGTCTCAAGCGCAGTTCTTGAGTGAGCCCGGAAAAGGGCCCGTGCCTGGCCCTGCCCGGTTGGAGTTTATCCGTGCCAAAGGCGGGAAGTGGACCAGGGAGGTGCTCGAGGATTCGATGAGCAACGTGTTCCATAAGGCCAAGATCATGGAGATGCACGAAAAGAGCGGTGTGCTGACCATTGGTGGGAACAATGCGGCCTTGACCTTCTGGACGGGGGAGAGACTACCGCTCATCCCCACACGTTTATGGGAACCCGTATTCGGTGGGACCCACAATCGCTGCCGAGATATCGAAGTGGGGGATGTTGACGGCGACGGCAATAAGGAGCTTGTGATTGCGACTCATGACCAGGGAGTTGTGGCGGTATTGGACGAGGTGGATGGCGCATGGGAAGTGACCCGCGTGGATAGCAGCCCCAAGACATTCGTGCACGAAGTCGAGATCGGTGATCTCGATGGGGATGGCAAACTCGAGTTTTATGTGACCCCAAGCCAGCCGAACAGAGCTAGCGGCAAATCGCAGCCCGGTATGGTGATACAGTTCATGTGGAATGGGAGCGGGTACCAACGAGCGGTGGTCGACAGTTTCGCCGATACCCATGCAAAGGAGATACTGGTCACCGATATCGACGGTGATGGCAAAGATGAGCTCTATGTGGTCAAGGAGGCCGTGGTGGAACGGACCGGTGGGGAGACCTCCACGAAGGCTCCAGTCACCATTGCAGAGTACACGTGGGACGGAAGTGCTTGGGGTTCAAAGAAAATCACCACGATTCCTGATCGGCAATGCCGGTTTCTTCTTCCCACGGATCTGGATAACGATGGCAAGAGAGAGCTGGTGGCTGCAGGGTTTCGATCCGGGCTTTGGTGGTTGAAGCCCAATCCAGGCGGAGCATGGTCGAGAACACAGATCGACAAGGATTCTTCAGGGTACGAGCACGCCTGCGCAGCCGGGGATATGAACAATGATGGGATTCAGGAGCTCTACGTGGCGGCTGATGACCAGAAGGAATTGAGGAGATACATCTATGTAGATGGGGACACGTTCACCCGCGAGACGATTCTGCCCTTGGTGGGTGATGTTATTACGTGGGGGCTTACCCTGGGGAGATTGTAGCCTGATTATCCACCTCATGGGGAGTCTATTTGACATGGGCTATCAGTGATCGGCTCTCATCCGGAGAGATCGGCATCCAGGATTCAGAGCAGATCACAAGTACACCGAATCCTGAGCTGAAGGCCAAGACCGGCTTGGATAGACCCACCATCCCCGTGATGGGGGGCGATGCCGGTCGGAATGATCGGCTGAAGACCGCAGTCTTCAACACAGGAGCAGGGGCCGGGGGGGAACTGGCGGATCTTGGCCTGCGAACCCTGGCGAGCTTCCTATTGGCCCGACTGCTGGGCCCCGCGGGCCTCGGCGTATGGCTGTTGGCCCGGACCGTGGCATTCGATTTCGGCCATATTGTCGCACGTCTGGGGCTGGATGAAGGCGTTCTTAGATTCATATCACTCCATCACGGCAGAGCTGAGCATGCCGCTGCAAGAAGTGTCTTGCGTAGAGCGATCATTGGGACATTGGGTGCATCTCTGTTGGCCGTAGCCGGCATACTCGTTTTGGCGCCTGTCCTGGCGAACCAGGTGTTCCACAAGCCCGAAAGCCTCCTGCTCATGAGACTCATCGCGCCGTCGATAATCATCCTGGCGCCCTGCTTTGTAGTGCTTTCAGGGGTCCAGGCCATCAACCTGCTGAAAATCCGAGTTCTTGCGCAGAAGGTGGCTTTCCCACTAGGACAAACACTGGTGCTTGGTGCAGCTTTGTGCTGGGCTTGGGGGCTGCGCGGCGCCATTGCAGCCCATTATGCGGGGATCGTCGCTATGGCGGCGGTGGCAGGAATGCTTGGCTTACGAGCGCTGCGGCGTACCCTCGGGACTGGGAGAGGAGCATTCCGCACGAAGGAACTTCTCTCCTACTCGCTCCCCGTTACATTGGCCGAGGCCAGCAATTTTCTGGTGCTCTGGTCAGGCATCATCATGTTAGGCATTCTCAGCACCAGAGAGGAAGTGGGAATCTATGGAGTCGCCCTGAGGATTGGCTCTCTGGTGTGGATTCCGCTGCACGCGGTGAATCAGATGTTCTCGCCCATGATCGCCTCGCTGCACGGACGCCGGGACCATGTCAACCTGCAGGAGATGTTCAAGCTCACTGCGAGATGGGTCCTCTTTGTCAGCCTGCCGATTCTTGTGGTGGTCGTAGTTGCGGGGCGAGACATACTCTCGTTGTTCGGCCCAGGCTTCCAGGCCGGCTACCTGGCCCTCGTGCTTGTGGCGGCCGGAAAGATGGTTGCCGCGGCCACGGGTTCGGTGGGCTTCATGCTGAATATGACTGGGCGCCAACGACTGAACTTGTTGAATTCGATCATATTGGGTATCGCCAACATCGTACTGAACTATTTCTGGATCCAGCGATGGGGTGCAGTGGGTGCTGCCGCTGCCGCTGCATTATCATTGTCAGCGGTCAATATCATGCGAGTCGTGCAGGTTCGGCTGATCTTGGGATTCGGTCTTTTCAGCAGAGGGTATGTGGTTGGGCTATGTGCTGCTGTCTTGGGCGGAGGCCTGATCTTCCTGGTGAGACCTGTGATTGATGGATTCATCGGTACGGTTGCGCTGTTGTCGGGGTTTCTTTTAATCTATGCCGCGCTGATCGCAACAGTTGGTCTTGAGCCGGCCGATAAGGAGGCCGCTGTCTTGGCCCGTAGAAAGGTGATAACTGGTCTCGGGTTCAAAGGTTCAGGGTTCAAAGGTTCGAAGGTTCAAGGGTTTGGAGGTTCAACGAGGGATCGGGACCGTTGAACCCTGAACTCTGAACTCTGAACCTTGAACCCTGAACCCTGAACCCTGAACCCCATACGAAAGGTGACATAACATGCCCCGTCTTATGGTCATTGGGCTTGATGGAGCAACGTTCTCTGTACTCGAACTCCTCGCTCGGGATGGCCGTCTCCCGTTTCTTGGTACGCTCATGGCAGAAGGCGCCCATGGCATTCTGAGATCATCTGATCCCCCTTATACAGGTCCTGGGTGGAGCAGTTTCATGACCGGCACCAATCCGGGGAAGCACTCGAATTATGATCTCGAACGGAGAACGATGGATTTCAAAGGGCTCGAACCGGTGGGCTATCATACCCTCTCCGGAACCACCATCTGGGATCTTGCCAATGCCAAGGGAGTACGAACAGCGCTCCTGAACATGCCCATTTCCTACCCTCCGCCTGAGCTCAAGGGCACGGTGGTCTGTGGTGCGCTCACGCCTTCGAAGACCACCCGTTTCACTTTTCCTGCCTCGCTGGCTGCGGAAATCGAAGAGCGCTTCGGGCCATACAGGCTGGATTTGTCATGGGCCGAGTATCAGCCGGCTGAACGTGATCGAATGCTCTCCGACCTCGAAGCCATGATGGATCAGCAAGACGAGGTCTTCCAGTGGGTGCTCCAGCGTGAGCCATGGGATTTTGGCGTGGTGGTTCTTGTTGCTCCTGATCGTATCCAGCACAGCCTGTGGAAATGGATCGGCGTGGACGGCGCGATCCCGGATGAAGGGGAGCAGCTTCACCAGCGTGTACTGAGTCTATACGAGAAGATAGATCATAGCGTGGCGTGTCTGGCTTCCCTGGCAGGGGACGACACGAATCTCCTTGTGGTGAGCGATCACGGCTTCAACGCCCTTCACTCCAGGGTCGACATGAACAATCTGCTGGCCGAGATGGGTTACTTCGTGGCCAGAGGTGGAAGGGGATTCTTTGATATCGTGGGTAGACCGTTGCACAGGCTCGGTCTCAAGAGGCATCATCTGGCGAAGATTGCCAGGCCGTTCGGCCTCAAGCGTGGTTTTGTGGACAGCCTCGAATCGGGGAATCGATTGCAGGGCGCGGGATCGATTACCGATTGGTCGCGCACGCGAGCCTTCTGCCTGATCACCAATGGCGTTTTTTTAAACCTTCAGGGCCGTGAACCATATGGTATCGTTCCGGCCTCAGACTATGAGTCCCTGCGATCGGAGCTCATCGAGAGGCTTCAGAAGACGTGCGATCCCGCCACGGGACAACGGGTAATCTTCCGAGTGCAGCGGCGAGAGGAGGTCTATTCGGGGCCGTTCTTGGAATACGCGCCCGATCTCCTGATTACCGAGTTCGATGAGCGCTATCACTTTTACTTTTTCCCAAAGAGCCATTATCAGGATTCATTCAACCCCCCGGGCATTGCAACCGGAAACCACGCCTATGACGGCATTCTGCTTGCCAGGGGGCCCGACATCCGGGCAGGCGAGATATCCGGTGCGCGGCTCATGGATGTGATGCCCACCATGTGCAGGCTCTTGGATTTGTCCATTCCTCCAGACGTGGATGGTGTGATATTGGATGCCATGCTCACGGAGCGCATTCTGAAGGCGGCCCCTGCACAGCCGGATTCGGAATCCCATGCCAAATCCGTGGCGAGGGAGCTTTCTCAAGAGGAGCGTGAAGGATTGGAAGAACGACTGCGGGGGCTCGGCTATCTTTAGTTGCGAGCAGTTCTGCGTGGAGTGGTGAGCGCCATGGAGGCGCTTATCGCCAGCAGCGGAGAGATCATTCCTCGATATACCAGCCCCGCAGCGGTCAAAGCGTGGAGGGCAAGGAAGGCGAATGTGAATAGCGCCATTACCCTGGCCAGGCCGCCGCGTTGAAATCCCATCCAGCATCCTGTGATGCCGAAGACGAGAAAGGGCAGAAGATAGGCTGAGAATGCCGCGCGGATTGCTTGCCCGTAATGGAGAGGCCAGATTCCGAAGATCTGGTTTATCCTGACGCCCACGAGCCGAATGTATACCACCGGGTTGGCCTGTATGAAACACAGAAAACGATGGGTGAGTATCTTGTCGCGTTGCCATTCCGGTTCATCCGAAAACGAGGGAAAGGGCACACACTCTCGTTTCTTGAGGACCTCTCGGTACTTGTCACGGATGGGGTCGTACATCCATCTGCTGGCTCGGGGCTCCGACCAGGAGTATTCCGGCGCCAGTTTCTGATTGTTGAATTCCCAGAGATTCCTGCCGCCATTGGTGGTGAAGAACAAGGGCTGGCCCATTGAGACTGTGTTTCTGAGTACCCACGGTGCAGAGACCAAGAGCGCGCCGGCCAGGAGACCGAGTGCCAGTCGAGCGGATCTCTGCTTCAAGAGGATCCAGGCTCCCACAAGAGGCAGGAGCATCCAGCTCGTGGGGCGCGCGAGGAATGCCACGCCAATCAGGGCCCCGCTCATCACGGATCTTCGGAGATCAATCCTTCCCCGTGCGAGATACCACAATGGCAGAAGCAATGTAAGAGCTGCAAGCTGATGAGTTGAGATCTCCACCGAATGGAATGCGGCCACCGGATGGAAAGCCAGAAGGAGGCCTGCGATGAGCCCGGACTTTTTCCCCGCAATCAGGCTCGAGAGATGATAGGCCAAGACTGCCGTGGCAGCCCCCATGCCAATCCCCACAAGCCTCGGAACCAGAAGGCTCGATCCGAATAGAAGATGCAGGAGTGCGAGCAGAAGCGGGTACAGGGGTGGCAGAAATGCGGTGGGCTCCTCCGGTGGAACGACGCCCCAGATCCCTCCCCTGGTCCGCCAGTGCTCGAGTGTCTGCCGGACGAGGGGAGAGGCGCCATCCGGCGGATGGAGGAGGGACGCGGACAAACAGAATCCCTTGCCCGCGGCGATATTCCTCCCGGCGTCCAGAAAGAATAGGGCTTCACCGAGTGGTCGATGCAGACCCACCGGCAGCAGCAATACTCGGACTACGAGAGCAATAAGAAACACACCGCGGACCGGGTGGGCTTCCAGAGCCGTTTTCCCAATCCCCGGCATATTCACGCGGATGCCTTGAATCGGCTGTGATGGTGGCGGTAGTAAACCACCGCCTCGGCGATCCCGTTGTCGAGGCTCACGGTTGGCTCCCATCCGAGCTCCCGGCATGCTCGTGTTGCGTCAAGACAGATCCTGTTGACCTCGCCCAACCGAATCGGGGCATAGATCGGGTCAATGTCGCAGCCGACATGTCTTCTCACCGTATCGAATATCGTATAGTCAGTGACTTCTTTGCCCCAGCCGAGGTTGTAGACGCCGACTCTATCGGTGTCGAGGGCGATCTCACATGCGGCGACTATGTCTTTCACGAACACATAATCCCTGGTTTTTTCCCCGTTCCCAAAGATCGTTGCTTGCTTTCCCTCCAACATGAGGAGGCTGAATATGGCAACCACGCCGGCCTCGCCGTGGGGATCCTGCCTCGGCCCATAGACATTGGGGAAACGAAGCGATAAGTAAGAAAGATCATAGTTCTTATGGTACAGTTCCAAGTAATGCTCCACGGTGTGCTTCGAAATGCCATACTGGCAGACCGGGCTGATCGGGTGATTCTCATCCGCGGGCATATACTCCGGTTCACCATAGATCGCGCCTCCCGTGGAAGCGTAGATGACCCGCTTCGTCTCGTATCGGCGGCAAAGCTCCAAGAGCTTGATCGAACCGACAATATTGACATCAGCATCGTACATGGGTTCTCGGACCGAGCGGCGAACGTCCATCTGGGCGGCAAGATGGAACACTACAGTGGGTCGGAATTCCGCGAATATCTCCTGGAGCCTTTCGTCCCTGATATCGAGTTCATGGAATATGGACGAGGCATGTACGTTTTCCCGATGTCCGGTGGAAAGGTCGTCCACAATTGCGGTCTCAAAGCCCTTGCGGAGCATGGCGTCCTGAATATGCGACCCAATGAATCCGGCTCCGCCTGTGATGAGTGCTCTCACCTTCATCCTCCTCTATTCAGAGATCTGTCACGTATGACTGCCCCTATGGCGGCCTCCGGCCGCGATCCGCCGGTTGGCGGATCAGAAGTCAGAAGTCAGAGGTCAGCCGGACAACTTCGTCGGGAGCTCTCTCGCGAACTTCTCCGCGTGATGAGCTTCCACTCCCGCGCAGTGCGCGGGACTGCCGCGTCGCTTCGCTCCTCGCAGTGACCTCAACATCGACAAGAGATTGTCGATGTTGCGCCACAAAATCCCTATCATGTTTCACTTCAGCCCATGTCGCGTGCATCGAGGCTCACCTCGGACGAACCGCGACGATGAGGAGATGTGGATGTAGATAGCCATGCCAAAGCGGTACTGCTTTAGCGATGAAACCGCTGCGCTCGCATAAGGTGACCCATTCTTCGGCACGACGAAAGTGAAACTCTCCACCAAGTGTGATGCCCAGAACCTTCACTGCCAATGTCTCCTGAAGAGTATTGACGAACTGGCGGAGTCTTCGACTTGGGTCCATGGTTTTCAGAAGCAGCACGCCGCCCGGTTCGAGGAGTTCGAAGACTCGGGCAAGGAAAACTTCCTGCCCCGCGGGATCGACAAGATACATGACGTCGAGAGCCGTCACTGCGGCGCAACGGCTTATGGGCAGCGATTGTGCGCGTCCCTGTGCAAGCAGAACGGTATCAGGCAGAACTGCTCTCGCGCGTCTGAGACCGTCTAGGCTTGGCTCGATGCCCACCAGTTTCCTGAAGCCCCGGTGAGCGCAGTAGAGGAGGAAGTGGCCCTGTCCGCTTCCGACATCTATGATAACGCCATGTTCGGGCATGTGCTCGGCAACCCGTGCCAAGGGGACGGAGAGAAACCTGATCAGAGCTCTGAAGAATGGCCAGAGGCCCGCCTTTGCATAGGCGGTCAGGACTCTTAGCATGAAACCCGCCCTGGATGTGGCAGTGGAATCCGGGCTTGTGGCGCCGCCCGCCAACCAGTGGGACCATTCAGGGTTAGAGACTTCACTTGGGATCGACGAAGCTCCCGAGGAAGTTTCGGGCTAGGCACGTTTCATCCGACCCCATTTGTACTCATACAGCTCGACGAGAATCCCACGTATCACCGAGAGTGAGGCAAGGGTGGATTCTCCCCACACCCGAGAACGATAGCGCACACCGATATCTGTCATGGTGAAGCCGTGTCTTTGCGTTTCTGCCAGAAGCTCGACGTCGATGAATGAGCCATCGGAACGAAGATCCACCGCAGCCAACACGCGACGTTTCATGAGTTTGAAAGAGAAGTTCACATCCCTTATGGGGATGGAGAAGAGTGCGCGCACCAATGCGTTGTACAAGCGCGAGTAGATGAATCGGAGGGGGCCTTCATCGCGGTTCAAGCGGCAACCCGCCACGAAGTCATACTTCTCCATAAGGGGCAGGGCCTTCAGGAGATCATTCATGTAGATCGGAAGGTCGGAATCCGTGTAGAAAACATACTCCCCGGCGGTGACGGCAAATCCTTTCCGTAGCGAGCCACCCAATCCCATGTTCCGCTCGTTTGAGACGAGACGAACCGCTGCGTTCCGATCGGCCATCTCCTGGGCGAGTTGCCTGGTTCTATCCGTGGAGCAGTCGTCAACGATAACCACCTCGAAGCGGTGGCCCCAATGGGGAAGATGTTCCAGGCACTCCTCTATGGCCTGGACTATGTTCCCCTCCTCATTGTACGCGGGCATGATCACAGAGAGGCTTCCTGCGCCCATGGAAGGGTTGTTCAGATGCATGTCAGTAGTATCCTGTTGACAGATAGGTTTTCAAGGATCTGAGATATTCCCTCAAGGTAAGTCGATAGCGCATTTCTCGGTGTTTCACGGCGAATCCTTTCCATAGCTTGTCCAACAAGGCATAAAGAGGATCCAGAGGTAGACGGATCAGCGTACGCACAAAGCGAAGCAGAAAAGGACATTCGACCACCAGCGGGAAGATCATACGGAGCCGCTCCATCTCCCGTCTATGCGATGTCTTGAGAACCGTGCCGTCAAAGAAGGACGAGTGGTCGAAGTCCCCCGCCGTATCTTCAAGCAGTCCCTGGTTCTTGACGTATTCCCCGATCTCGGTCTTGGGATACGGCTGGAGGAGGGTGGCGAATGCATAGCCAGGCTTGCACTGAATATTCAATCTGAGCGTATCTATCGCCTGCTCCAATGTCTCATTAGGGTTACCCAGGATGTTTTGCGTCACGAGCACGATGCCCGCTTCTCGTACCAGAGACGTCGCGTCGTGTATCTGTTCGCGGCTCATGCCCCGTTTGAGAATGTCATTTCGAATGAAGTCGTCTGCGGATTCAATGGCCATCTTGATGCTGATACATCCCGCATCGGCAAGTGACTCGACGATCTCCTCGTTCACGAGATTCGCCCGGAGATGGCAGTGGAATGGAATGCCGATTTTCTCGCGGTATTCCTTACTGAATTCCCGTACCCATTCACTGTCCAGGATGAAGATGTCATCCTG
The DNA here is from genome assembly GCA_030620115.1 of Candidatus Fermentibacterota bacterium. GTDB lineage: Bacteria > JAFGKV01 > JAFGKV01 > JAFGKV01 > JAFGKV01 > JAUXFG01. The sequence goes on along the minus strand of JAUXFG010000060.1, from coordinate 4,443 downwards.
AAAAACGACGAGCTCCACAGGATATGAACCCTTCAGATCAAGCAGCTCGGCGATCACATTGCCAACGGACCTTCTCCGGATCATCAGCCCATCGAAGTCGTACAGTTTGTTGTATGCATGGTTGAAGCAGTACGAGCACCTGTATGGGCAGCCTCTTCCCGCCATGACGAATGGTGTCTTGAAATGCATCTGTTTCTCGTAGGGATGCCACAATGTCCGGTCGGGAAAGGGAATACTGTCCAAATTCTCGATGCGTGGTCGCAGTCTGTTACGAAGAATCCGATTCCCCGATCTGACCCAGAAGTTCGCCACGGATGTGTGATCCCTATCGTGTTCCAGCGCATCGAGGAACTCCACGAGCGCCTCCTCGCCTTCTCCCACGCAGATGGCATCCAAAGATGGAGAGCTCTCGATGTCTTCCGGGAAGAAGGTAGGATGTGCACCACCCATGACGACAAGTGTTTCGGGGAGAACGTTTTTCAGTTCTTTGGCGAGAGTGAGGTACTTCTTGTGAAAGCCGGTGGTTGCGGTGAAGCCCACGAGATCCGCGCCGTAGTCCTTGGCCAGGCCCACCACATCGCCGTGGAGGAGGGCGCCCAATCGTACCTCATGACCGGCCTTTTTCGCCACCGCGCCAAGATACCCAATACCCAATGGCATGGTGAGGCAGTCATGGACCACGAAGAGAACCTTCATACGCGCTTCGCCTTCATGAATGTCCTGCCCAGACCGGTAGGGGAGAGGAGCATGCGGGACACGTAGCGCCAGCGTTTCGGATGGAGGTAGAAGCGGTAGTATGCCAGCTTTTTCTGCCGCTCGATCCAACTCTGGGAGACACCATGGAGATTCCTGAACACGCTCTTGTGAAAACAATCGAAGTTGGCGAAATCCGTGGTGACGTACTGACTCCACATCTTATACATGTTCGTCTGTGGAAAGGGTGTGGCGATGTCGAATACTGCATCGTCGATATCGAGCCGTGCGGCATAACGAATGGTTTCCAGCATATCTTCTTTTCGCTCGATGGGCGCCCCGAGGATGAAGTATCCCTGCACCTTGAGCCCCAGCTTCTTGCTCCACGCTACGGTATCATCTACCTGTTGGATGGTGATCTGCTTCTGATATGCCGCGTCAAGGATCTCTTGTACGGCGGATTCAATCCCGATATTCACCTTGCTCAGGCCCGCCTTGGCCATGGCCGCGAGGAGATCCTCATCAACAAGGTCAGCTCGGATGTTACAGCACCACTTCAGTTTCATGTCACGAATCGCCTCACAAACCTGAAGCACCCACTGCCGGTCGAGCACGAAGGTCGAATCTTCAAACATGAAGCCTTCTATGCGGTAGTCGCGCTTCAGGGATTCAAGCTCCGCCGCAATGTTTTCGGGGGAGCGTTTTCTGATCTTTTTTCCAAAAAGCATCGAGAGTGTTGGCTGGCAGAAGCTGCATCGGTACGGACAACCGCGGCTTGCCATGATGCCGGTTCCACGGATCGTGGGCGAGATCGCATCGAGGGAGTACCAGTACTTCAGGTAGCTCTCCATGGGGAGTAGGCGCCTTGCAGGGAATGGCACGGAGTCCAGATCTTCCACTGGTTCCGGGGGACCGGAATTGTATACCGTGCCGTTGTCTTGGTAGACCAGCCCCGGCAGGTCTCGTCTGGTGGGATCTGATGCCAGCCGGGGAAGCACCAGCTCGGCTTCGCCTCTGACCACTATGTCGACGTCAGGGAGCATGGCCGATTCCTCTGGCATGACTGTTGCATGGGCACCGCCCCATACCACCAGACTCCCAGGCGAAAGTTTCTTCACCAGCGTGCTCACCTCGCGGGCAACTGTGACATGGATGGTGACTACCGAGACGCCGACCAAATCGAATCTCGTGTCCTTGAGCAGTGTGCCCAGTGCCTGGAACGGCCTGCGCACGTGTGCAAGATCAATGAGAGTGACATCATGGCCGGCCTCCTCGAGACTGGCGCCCGCATAGGCGATCCCTAAGGGAAGTTGGCCGTTCTTGTACCTTGTCTCTGGAAACACGAGAAGCAGACGAGCCATGGTCAGCCGTTCCTCAACTCACCCCACAGCTTGGCAATCTCAGCGAAGATTCTTAGCGGCACCGAGAGCCGGACGAGGCCGAGACGGCGGCTGCTTGCCAGCTCATAGCTTACGTTGCCAAGCGTACGGTGGAAGTGTTTCACCGGGAGCTCGATGATCCTGGCGCCGCGACGTTGCGCCTTGAGGAGGAGTTCGGCATCGCCGAGGCCGGTGTTGGCATACAGCCTGAAACTCTGAAGCAGTTCGCGTGTTCCCAGCTTGAACGAACAGTCGATGTCCTTGACTCTCAATCCAAAGAGCACGCGAATGATGAGATTGTAGACCCGGGCCACGAAGAGCCGGATCGATGGATCCTGCCGCTTGACACGATAACCGACGACAAGATCGGCATTCTCCATTTGGGGAAGGAATTGGGCCAGTTCTTGCACGTCGAACTGGTTGTCTGAGTCAGTGTAGAAGATCAGTTCCATGCGCGAGGCCTCGATGCCGCTCCGCATGGCGGCGCCGAAGCCCATGTTCTGTGGATGATGCACGACACGGACTCGTGGATCTTTCCGGCTAAGGGAATCGGCCAGATCGGATGTTCCGTCGGTGGATCCATCATCAACGATAATGATCTCCCAGTCCCGCGACAGGTCGTCCAAGACACCACGCATGTCTTGCACGATGATTGGAAGGTTCTCCAACTCGTTGTAGGTGGGGAAGAAGGCCGATATGGTTGGTTTGTGAACTGTCATGGCCATTCTCTCAATGGGCCCTTCCTGGGGCATCCCACGCTATTCGGCGCTTTGTGGGTGCGACTCTACTAGCATGTTGGTAAAGTCGAATGACGGAATCTTGGAGTGCGGCCGCACGAGGCCGCTTTCAGATTCCGCGACGTGTCGCGGAAAAACAAAGCGGCGACATGTCGCCGCACTCCATATGGCTGTCCTCTGTCCTCCCGTCGCGAAGCGGCGGCTCAGTTCCGTGCGGAGTCGCGGAACTGACATAGGCGCTTTGTGGCGTGACATCGACCACGCGAGGGACGCGTGGTCCATATGGATAATATCCAGTTCTGGTCTTGTTCCTGCGCTCTGCGCTTCCCTTCTTCTGCTGACCTCTGACTTCTGATCCGCCAGCCGGCGGATTGCGGCGAGAGGCCGCCCTATGGAGGTCTCGGGTCACTCCGCGCGGGCTCGTATCAGCAATTGGTCTTTCGGATCCACCGTGAGGCGGAGAGAACGCGGTAATACCCTGACTGCCGCCCCCCTGAGCCAGGCTCCCGGGAGCCACCGGGCCACCTGTTGAAGAGAGACGAGCTTTGGATGGGTGCCAACGTAGATCGGCATGAACCCGGCGCCTGCGAGCACATTCCTGAGACCCTTCTTGGTCGGATAGTGGAGGTGGAGTTCGAGTATTGACCACCACCTTTCTCCTAGAAGCCGTGCTATAAACGAATCTCGGTCCGGAACCACAAGAGAAATGATGCCGCCTTTGGGCATATGCCGGTGAATTCGTGTCAGCGCGCCTGAAGGATCAGGCAGGTGCTCGAGAATGTCCCACAGGATAACGATGTCGAATGCCTCGTGGGCTTCGAGTTTCTCCAGCCCTCCCCTTCGTACGTTGAGCTCCGAGGCGTGACACCAGGCCACCTGATCCTCGGCCAACTCGAGGCCCAACGAGGCAATGCCCAGCTCCTGCGCGGCCTTGAGCATGAGTCCATACGAGCAACCCACGTCAAGGAGCGATGTTGGTTTTTTCGGGAGTAGCGAGATGAGCGTCTTGAGCTCAGCCCGAAACTGCACCATTCGGACGTCGCCATCCTTCAAGTAGCCTGGTTCCGGCATGGCGCCGTACCGATCCGCCAGCTCTTCGCCAGTGGGCATGGGTTCGGTGATTCCCCACCCGCAGACCGGGCAGACATAGATCGCACCGTGGGGGTTTGGTCTCCCCAATCTCCTGGAGCCATAGCAGCTGTGGTCATCGCCATGCCCGAGCCGTGCCGAAAAAAGCGCCTTGGCATCCACTTCTCCGCACGAGGGACAGCGCAGCCTGACCCGTAACTTCAACTCTGAACCTCTCCATCTAGTGTCGAGAGCCTTTCCAGGAAAGACAAACATCCAACATCGAACATCGAACGTCCAACGCCGAAGTGGAAGAGATCAGAAGTTGGTTGCGCGTTCTTTGTTCCTATGGTTCGACGTTCGATGTTGAATGTTCGATGTTGAACGTTTCCGCCGGCCTGTCCCGGGCAGAATCGAGGGGCGGGCGGGTGGCCCCACCAGCCCGGACTTCTCTCCGGGTTTCGAAGCGAAACCGCCGAAATGGTTCTGAATGCGAGGCTTGTGATTGAAGACCTCGGCTCTGTCAGGGCGTAGCCTGGCTCCCGGCTATGTATGACAACGCCGTG
>JAUXFG010000202.1 GCA_030620115.1 Candidatus Fermentibacterota bacterium | reverse complement strand
TTCAACGTCGAAGTAAGGATGATGGAGGGCCATGCTCCGTCATGGCCGTTGATGCTCGATACGGGAAGATGGCAGGCAGGGACGCCTGCGCCACTGATCTGCGCCACGATCCGCCAGCTGGCGGACGTCCCTCCAGAGATGCTTATGAGTTGGCGATTGGGAGGTTGGGGGATTCGGAAGAAGATAGCGTTCAGCGTTGAGATGATGGAGCAAGGAGAGATTCTTCGCTCCTTGGAGTCGCTCAGAATGACAGGGGTTTGAGGAAGAAGGAGTGGAAGTGTGTGTCATTCTGAGGGAGCGGAGCGACTGAAGAATCTGGGAGGGGAATCCAGGTGAAGAATCTGGAATCTGTCAATCTGGGGATGGGGGGATTGAACGTCGAACATTCAACATTCAACATTCAACTTCCAACGTCGAATGAGGGGAGGGGATGGGGAGAAGGCGAAAAGAGGGAATGGATTTGATACAGGGCTGAGAGGTGAAGAAATGGGCACGGTCCGTCAGCCGGCGGATGCCCCTACGGGGCGATGTTTCTTCCGAGACGAAAGGTGGCGATTGTGAGAAATCTTGGTGTCTTTCTGATCCTACTGTTGATCTCACCGCCGGCCTGGGGCGGGAGTCGACTTGTGCTCATGAGCGAGAACTTCAACCACGGCACGTTCCCGCCGCCGGATTGGACGGTGGAGAATGTCTCGGGTGATGACACGAACTGGCAGCGGGGGGGGAATGTTTCCAACTACTGGGCCATTATTGACGGGCATCTCACCTGGGATGTTGTTGATGACCGGCTGGTATCTGAAAGCGTTGATTGTACCGGATACGCTTCCGGGCTGAAACTCAAATGGCAGAGTATCTATCAGACGACACCAGCAGGAACGGACACCGCATATGTGGATGTCTCCACCGACAACGGCTCCAGCTGGACCACTCTGAAGTTCTACACTGAGTTTCTGTCGTCCGTGAATGATTCCGCGGATGTCCCGCAGGCGGCGAACCAGGCGCAGGTGAAGTTCCGCTGGCGGTATGTGGCGCCCGACTGGGAGCGGTACTCGTGGCGGGTGGACAATATTCTTTTCGAGGGGGCTATTCCCCACGATGTGGGGGTCGACTCTCTCTTGGGCCCATCTACAGATGACAAGCTGCGTGCCGGGGCACAGATCAAAGTATGGGTGAAGGTGAAAAACTACGCGGGCAACAGTGAGACCAATGTGCAGGTCATCTGTGTTTCATCCCCCGCAAGTTACAGCTCGACCCTGACCATCGGATCGCTTGCAGCGGGAGGAGACACGCTGCTGAGCTTCCCCTCGCTCTGGACCGTTCCGTCGTCAGGGAGCTATTCGTTGAAGGCCTATACCACGCTTGCCGGTGACGGCGATGCGTCCAATGATAGCACGGAGGCAACAGGGCTCACACCATTTTCATTCAGTGTCTCCCAAGATCTGCTCCTTTCGTGGGAGAACACCACTGAGAGGGATCCCTATGTTCAAGCGCTCACTGATCTGGCAGTGGGATACGACAGTTGGGACAGGGGGAGCAACGGCAACCTCTATGGGCTCGAGGCGTGGGAGACGGTGATCTTTGCGGAGCGGTCCGGCTTCTATCCTGCGGTCGGCGAACAGGTGGCCCTCATGCGGTATCTGGATGAGGCCAGCGTCACCCGTGGGAAGAAGTACCTGGTGTTCTCGGGGGACCATGTCGGCAACTACTACAATATCGGGGTCGTCTCGCGGGAATTTTTCGAAGACTATCTCCATGCCACCTACAGCGGCCAGCTCAGCACTGCGGGCACCGCGGATTTCTACGCCGCTGCCTGTACCTACATCGGCGGATCAGATGCCACGGACACCTTGGCTGTAGATCAGAACCATGCAGACAAGATCGGAGGCGATGCCTCGGCGGAGACCCTTTACGTCTTCGAATGGACGCCCACGGTGACCCCGGTAGCCATGCAGTACGAGGATACGGTGCGGGAGCATGTCTACCTGGGGTTCGATTTCAGTGACATCACCAGTGCGAGTCAACGCAGCAGCCTCTTGGAGAGGATACTGGCCTGGTTTGAGGGGCCTCCCCCTCCTGCAGCCATGACGGAGCTTGCCATAGAGGCGGTGGGAACCATGGTGCAGATTTCGTGGGACCCTGATCCCACGTGGATCTGCCCCCTCTTCAGGGTCTATCGGGGCAATGATCCGTACTTCGCACCCACGGTGGTGTACCAGGAAGTCGATGCGTCGCCCTTCCAGGATCCGGGCGCCGCGGGGAATGAGGCCACGAATTACTTTTATCAGATTGCCCCGGTGGATTTCGGAATCGAAGGGGATTTCTCCTCAACCGTGGGCGAAATGGACTTCAGCCTGCCATAGCGGAGGTAGCTCACCATGCGTTGCCAACTCTTTGTTGCTCTTATCGTCTGCGCCAGTCTCTTGGGCGTGGCGCAGACGAAGATCGTGTACGAGACAGGCTTTGAGAACGACGGCGAACTCCCCCCGGGATGGGCCATCGAGTCCCATGGCCCCGGGCCAGATTGGGAAGTGGGCGGAAATCAGAACAACCGCTTCATGCGTGTCAGATTCGGGCCGGGCGGAGAACAAGACGAGTGGCTTGTCAGCCCATCTCTGGACCTGACGGAGGAGCAGGGAATCAAACTCGTGTTCCAGAACTACTTCAGTACCGTCGGTGAGGGCGTCGCCCAAGTGCGATTGAGTCTTGATGGAGGCGGATCATGGGAGACATTGATAGAGTTTGATGAGAACGCGGCGGATCAGAATCAGGAGGTACTTGTTCCTCAAGCGGATGGACAGCCTGATGTCGCTTTCTGCTGGCGTTATCTCGCTTATGGGGATGACAAGTGGGAGATCGATAATGTACGCCTGTTCTCCGAGGTGCCCGTTGACATGAGCATCACGGGGGTATACGGACCAAGCAGCGGTGATTGCCTTCGACGCGGCAGCGATATCATGGTTCGACTCGTGGTTGAGAATCTGGGCAGTGAGTCGTCGCCGGGATCAACGATCCACTTTGCCACCGGCCAGGGGTCCGCCCACGAAACGCTCATGGGTGGATTGCCCGCCGGAGAGAGCCTTGCGGTGACCTTCACGGTTCCTGGCTCGCTCTTTGCCGCCCCTGGGGACGAAGCACTCTCGGTGGTGGTAGAGACCGATGGCGATGGCGTGGCGAGCAATGATTCCCTGATAGTTGATCCCCTCCATGTGATGGATATCTTCGCGCAGCCCGCACGGCTTTTGCTGAACTTTGACAGCCCTGCAGATTCGACGCTTTTCGCAGGAGTCCTGGAGGCGCGGGGTATCCCTTTTGATAGCTGGAATCGGAGGTCAGGTGGCGGGGAATCCAATCTTTATGGGCTGGACGCCTGGCAAGTGGTTTGTTTCACCGAAACGGAGATCTACCCCGCTCTTCCCGAGCAGTATGCGCTCATGCGATTCTTGGATTCGGCCTCGGGGAGTACGAAACGATCCCTCCTTATCAGCGGCGACGAATGGCTCCGCTACTACCACACATTCGGTTCGGTTTTGGCGGAATTTGTGGAGGCGTACCTCAGACTGACGGGGGGAGAGGAGTTCTCGGACCAGAATCCGGATCTCTATCCCTTCTCGGGGAATGCCTTAGGCATAGATCGTACTATCTCAACCAGCGCTCCTCGGCCCGATATTCTGGCGCCTCACTCTGATTACCCGGGGGCCGAGGTCTGTATGAGCTATGATCAGGATTTTGAGTTTGGCGCTTTGGCGGCGGTGCGACAATCATACTATTCGGCAGTGGTAACCGGCTTCGAGTGGGGACAGCTTATCACGGTTGATGATCAGCAGTACTTGGCCGGAGTATGTATCGACTGGCTCTTTGCGGCCGGAGCAGATGCGCCCACGGGACAGATGCGTCCAGAGTATCACCTTGCGCCGAACCCGTCGCAGGGCAGGATGTTTCTTCGCGTGCCCGAACATGGCGCAGAGGGGCCGTTTGAAGCCACGTTGGTTGATTTGGCGGGGAGGCGTACTGCCCGCTGGACAGGAGATGGCGCGGAGGTCGTGGCCCTGGACATTCCCCAGGGGGTATCATCAGGTGTCTACTGTCTCATCATGGATGCCGATCGTGAGCGCTGGTCAGGAACCGTGATCCTGCAGCGCTAACTGGAGGAATCAGCGGGCAGGACAACTCTTACTTGACACTCCACAGGATTCGGATATACGTTAGTCCGCGTTCACGGATGTGATGCCGAGAGAGCAGTACTCCTAAAGAGAGCTGAGGAGACATGGGCAGGAAGCTCATTGCAGGAATCGATATCGGAAGCTATGCGGTCAAAGTGGCGGCATTCACGGCTTCGAGACCGTCCACGTTCAAGATGGCTCGATCGAGTCATCCCCACGCGCTCTATGCCCTGGGCATGGCTGAGCTTTTCCCGCCTGGTACCGATCCCGAGACCACAGAGCCCGGTGATGATCTGATCGTAGATGCCATCGAACGCGCAGTGGTCGATAGTGGTATGGAGAAGGTATCGAAAGCGGTGATCGGTGTGACGGGACAGGCGGTGACAGTCCGTTTTGTGCAGATGCCGCGGATGACGGAGCGAGAGCTCCACGATGCAGTGCTTATGCAAGCTGATCAGCTTCTTCCCTTCGACAAAGAGACGGTGGTCATGGATCCCCAAATCATTGAAACCGCCGATTCCTCCGATGACGAGATGATCAGGGTGCTTCTGGTCGCGGCGCGCCGCAACGAGATCGAGAAGCGCATAGAGCTCGTAAACCGGGCGGGATTCGATGTACTTGCCGTGGATGTTGATGCCTTTGCAGCACTGTCGTGCTTTGTGTCGGACGTGGAAGGAGAATCGGAGGAGAATTTGGCACTGGTGAATATGGGATCGCGGGTCACCAGTATCAATATTGTAAGGGGTGGATCCAGCCTTTTCCACCGGGACTTCAATATAGGCGGGAGTCACCTTACCAAGGCCGTCGAGGAGAAATTCGGTGTTGGTTTTGCTTTGGCAGAAGCCCTGAAGACCCAACATGGGGTTCTTTCGGAAGAGGAGGCTGTGGAACAGGGAGAGGAAGATCGGAACCCCGAAGTGGGGGATGCGATGATGCCGGTATTGCAGGACATCGCCAGAGAGATCAGAAGATCATTCAGCTACTATGAGCACCAGATGTATGATCGTGGTGTGGATCGGATGGTGTTGACCGGTGGAGCTGCCATGCTGCGTGGACTGCGCTTGTTCTTGGCGAAGGAACTCGAGACCCAGGTCGATATCGGGGATCCTACTGCCAGGATCCCCATGTCACCCGACCTCTCTCCGGAAAAGATTGCCACATTCGGCCCTGGCTACACAGTGGCCATAGGTTTGGCGGGGTGGAAGTAAGATGCGTCGGATTAACCTGCTCCCCACCGCGCGAAGGCGAGGAAGCGTAACCCTCGCTGAGCGGTTGACCTTCCTCCAGAATCTCCCCCCCCGAACGTGGGCTGTTGGCATGGGTGCATTGGCATTCGCGGTAGCGATTCTCCTTGTGGTTACGGTTTTGTCTCAGCGACGTTTGGTATCGAATCGCATTGAGGTTGTGGAGGGCGAGCTTCGGGAGCTTCGAGTCATTGTGGATGAAGTCAATGATCTGCGAACGCTGAAGCAAACGCTCGACCAGAAGATGAGCGTCGTCGATCGACTAATCATCGGCAGAACATGCTGGGCGCGATTCTTCAATAGGATTGCATTCGTGCTGAATAAGGATCAACAGATAGCGAGAAGAGTATGGCTTACTTCCATGGAGCTGGCTCAGATCCGGGAGATCGAAGAACGCCAAGTGGAGAAGAGGGACAGCAAAGGGAAGATCACGATTGAAACGGAGCGTGAGCCGGTGGTCCGTTCCATTATCAAACTCCAGGGTGCAGTGAGCGGGGAAGAGGGAACATCTGCTCTT
>JAUXFG010000277.1 GCA_030620115.1 Candidatus Fermentibacterota bacterium | reverse complement strand
CCAAAGAAGACGTGGTTCGTCTCGATCCGATGGTGCCCACACCACCGTGTCACGTGATCAGTGAGATACGTCACCCCAACAGGTGAGTTCCTGACAGTGAACGGTTTACGAAGTAGTTCTCCATTCCCGTCACAGAACATGACCACATGGTCCCGCTTTGCGTAGTCTATAGGTACGCATAGCACCCGTTTGCTGTTGCCCGCCTCCTCAAAGAGCTGAAGCAACTCTTGACTTTGATCGGGGTAGATGCTTCGTTTCTTCATGGTGATTTTGCAACCGTCCCCACGATGGATTGCTCTCACCCAAAATACGGGTCTGCCACCAATTATGGATGGCTCTTTTTCGATCGGAGCTTCACCTTTTTCTTTCAACTCGGCCAGCCCCGTTCATTGAGTTTGTGAGGCTTCGCCGAGCTCCCCTTTGGCTCGCTCGCCTCACAAACATCAACTCACGGCAATGTACCAGGCACCGACACGACAACCGCCGCAAAAACTGATACCCACAGACCCATCCAGCGCTGACTGCTTTTACGACACATCACACGCCTTCTCTCAGGTGGTTCCTCTCCCGCAACCAGGGTACCCGAAACGAACCCGATCAACTACATCCCCTTCATTGCGACGCTACGTTCTCCCGGACGACCCAACTCTGGGCGGTGCCCGGCTTAGGGTGCAACCCTACGCTTCCAGTCGAGGACAATTTGCGGCGACAACAGGATATCTGAAAGATTTTATTCAGCAAGAAGAGGGGATATTGCATGTTCCGGGGACGTTGGTACCGAAGTTATATGACGAGAAGGATAGTCTACGATCACGCCATCTGAGCCATGGGAAGATGGGGGACGTTGCTGAAATTAGGACCTTTCCTTTGCCTTCTGACATCCGTTTTATCGCTTGACTAGAATGATCATGAGGGCCACGGGAGAAGTCCTATCTGATGGAGATCGCGTATCCCCCGAACATCAGAATTGTTGTCCGATAAATCTCTAGTAAATCCATAGATTTACTAGAGATTAATTCCAACGGCGAAATGGAGCAGGATCAGCATTGCGTATTGCTGTCAAGTTCCCTATTCCCGATGAAGCCGGAGGGGAAGTTTTGGGGAAATCGACGAGGCTCCCGATGAAGCTCCCGGCGAGGTTCTTGGGAGGAGGAAGGGGAAGTTCGGGAGGGAGTTTGGGGAGCTGATGAGATGGGGATTCGGAGAAAAGAACATCGAACATTCAACATTCAACATCGAAGTGGGGAGCTGGAGGATCGACGAGGCTCGCGTTACACTTGACCGGCCAGGGACTCATCCTGAGTTTGCCGTATTGTCAGTTTTTCAGTGTTACCTGCATCAAGGAGTCAACATGTACAGGTGTTTTTTCGTGCTCGGCGTATGCATTCTCATGGTCACCCCTGCATTTGGGGGCGAAGGGGGAAAGCTCACCATCACCGCGAGAGCCAGCATCTACAATCCGCCAGGTGACGCTGACACTGCGCCTATGGTGAATATCGATGCAGCATACCGTCTCACTTCAATGGTGTCCGTGGTGGGAAGTGGCGGATGGACAAGCTACAGTGCGAGTGGTACAGACATCACTTTCATTCCTCTCTCAGTCACCGGTCGTGTGCATTTCCTGGGAGTCTCCACGTTTGATCCCTATGCCGGCGCCGGTCTCGCCATGAATCTGCGGTCATATGATCACCCTGAGCCCCTGGATGATGAAACTGATGTGACAGGCGGCATGGAAATCCTTGGTGGTGTCTCGTACCGTCCCGGAGGGGGATTTGGGGTTGATTTCGACATCAAGTATTGCATCGAAGACCTATCGAACATGGATGACAGTGGCTCGTGGTCGTTGGGAGGCGGGGTTACAGGATCGGTGAGTCTGGATCTATAACCAACTGAAGGGTTTCCCTAAGGCGGCCTTCGGTCGCAATCGCCAGAGATCAGCCGAACAACTTCATCGGGAGCTTTGTCGCGGGCTTCTCCGCGTGACGAGCTTCCACTCCCGCGCAGTACGCGGGACAAAAAGCGTAGATGTCTCGAATCAAGACCCTACGCTTCTTCCGAGATTTCGCTCGGAAGAAGAAACATCGAACATCGAACATCGAACGCCCAACGTCGAAGTGGGAGCCTTGGCCGGCCAGCGGATTGAATGTGTGATGTTCCCGGATCTGCATATCGATAAAAGATCGTCGATGTCGCGCTAGAAAGCACCTATAAGCGTTTCGGGAGGGCTCATGGATCTCTCTATGACTACCGACTATGTGACAACCTCCGGATGCCCTGAGCCATATCTGAGACGGATCGCGGAGGCTGGTTTCTCACATGTCCACTGGTGCCACCAATGGTCCACGGATTTTCTTTATTCTACACACGAGATCGATCAGGTTTTGCGATGGCTTGATGAATTCGGGTTGAGGCTCGTTGACCTGCACGCCTCACATGGAGTTGAGAAGGCATGGGCCTCCAGCCGGGAATACGAAAGGCTGGCGGGTGTTGAGCTCGTCAAAAATAGGATCGAGATGGCCGCTCGCCTCGGTACTGACGTGATCATTCTGCATATGTGGCGCAAGCCGGAGCCCGGCGATGATATGAAGGCCCAAAGGATGCAGCTTCGCAGATCGCTTGATGATCTGGAACGGCATGCCAATGACCACGCTGTTCGCATCGCATTGGAGAATATGCCGTTCGATGATTTCGAAGACCTCCGGATGCTGTTCTCCGAGTATTCTCCTGACTACCTAGGGCTATGCTACGATTCCGGCCACGGGAATATGGGTGGCGAGGGGCTTGCACATCTCGTCACACTCGGCGATCGCCTCTTATCGGTGCATCTCCACGATAACGAAGGAACCAGTGATCAACATGGTTTGCTCTATTCAGGAACCGTGGACTGGAAGCGGCTCGCCTGGATCATGGCGCAATCGGCGTATGAGAAGTGCGTCAGCATGGAGTCGAATATGCGGGGAATGGCCATGGAGGAGCAGGCTTTTCTTCAGGAGGCATTTCGCACTGGTTTGATCTTCTCCAGAATGGTCGAGGAACAAAGAAGGGTAGCTTCTCAATAGGTCCGTGTGATATTGGAGAAATCCCCTCACCGAGCCGTAGGCTCTACCCTCCGGCCTG
>JAUXFG010000083.1 GCA_030620115.1 Candidatus Fermentibacterota bacterium | reverse complement strand
TCCTCATCCATCACGGCTCTCTATTGTCCAAATAGCCCATCACCTTATCTCTTTCCTTTCCAATTGTCAATCAATTCTCCGGAATCCAACTTGCGATTGTCCCGCGCCTAAAACCACCATTATAGTGAGTTCAGGCTGACCAAGATCATTGTACGTGAGACACTGTCCGTGGGCGTGGCATACGAGGGTGAGGATGATGAAGGCCTTGCACTTCCCTAAGGCGGCCTCCGGCTGCAATCCGCCGGCTGGCGGATCAGAAGTCAGAGGTCAGAGGTCAAAGGTCAGCCGGACAACTTCGTCGATCCTCAGCTCTGTAGCTCCCCGTGAGGGCACCCGCACTCTGGGAGATAGTGCTACTATCTACGCGAAAAACATAGATGTCTCGGATAAAGGCTCTCACGCCGCGCCCCAGACCAATCTATGTAGGGACCGAGCATGATCTTCATTCTCACACACGGAGGGAACCCATGAACCCTGAACCCCGAACCCCTGAACCTCCGAACCCCGAACCTCCGAACGGTTACGATCATGCAAAGGCCGCTGCTTGGAGTCCGTACATTCTTGCGTATGTTCCACCTTGGGCAACTAGCTCCTCATGGCTTCCTTGCTCGATGATCCGCCCCTCCTCGACAACATAGATCCGATCCGCCAGCCGAACCGTGGAGAAACGATGGCTGACCAATATGGCTGAGCGCCCCTTCAGCAGGCTTCGAAAATGCCTGAATACTTCATACTCGGATCTTGCATCCATTGCGCTTGTCGGTTCATCGAGGATAATCATCTGCGCATCCCGCAGGAAAGCCCGGGCCAAGGCTACCTTCTGCCACTGCCCGATGCTCAGCTCTTCTCCCCCTTTGAACCACCTCCCAAGCTGGGTATCATATCCCTTTGGAAGAGCCGCAATATCGTCATGAATGCCTGCCTGTCGCGCCGCCTCTTCAATGCCGAGACCATCGCGACTCTTGCTCAGATCCCCAAACCAGATGTTCTCACGTACAGTGACCGGATACTGCGCGAAATCTTGGAAAATGACCCCCACTTCCCTTCGCAGATCGGTCGTCGCATATTCACAAAGATCCTTTCCGTTCAACAGGATTCGCCCCTCTGTGGGATCATACAGCCGGCAAAGCAGCTTGATCATGGTGGTCTTGCCGGATCCATTCTCTCCCACCAGAGCAACCACTTCCCCGGGAGCCAGCGTGAGGTCTATGTCTCTTAGGACAAACTTGTCGCATCTCGGATAGTGAAAGCTCACGCCTTCAAACCGGATATCCGTACTGAGTGATCGGGGAACCGGTTCCGGGGACTCAGGCTCTGCGATTTTCTGTTCCTGTTGGAAAAACTCCTCGAGATTGGTGAGAAACAAATTCCCCTCGTAGAGCTGGGCAAAACCCATCATCAGCTGCCGGAGACTCGACAATCCGCGCTGGAAGGCCTGGTAATACATGACCATGGAGCCCAGAGTGATGGCGCCAAGAAGGGCACTACGAACAATGAAGAGGAAACCTCCAAATACGACCACAGTGCCGACCATCTGAGCGATAAATCCTGCCGTCACACTGCGTCGTCTGATATCGAGAACTTCACCGCGGAGCAACCGCCTTAAACTGGTCCATCGTTGACGAAATAGTGATCCAAGCTGGTAGAGCCTGACTTCCTTGGCATGACGAAGGCCGGACATCATCATATCATAGTAACTGACGAGTCGGCTCGTCTCCGTTCGCTCGCGCTGCCAGCGATAGCGAATATCCGTGAACCGCAGTCTCACGAAAACGCTGGGAATTGCTGCAAAGAAAAGTACGCCTGCCATGGGAATACTGAATGACACAAGGAGACCGATCATGCCCGCCAGCGTCACGATAGTCTGACCAAGCGAGGTGAGATTTTGCACAATCGCCACTGGCCGGCTGCCCCCTTCTCGCCTGGCCCGTTGCAGTGTATCGTAGTAATCCGGGTCTTCGAAGAACTCGAGATCCAGCTCTAAACATTTGGTTTGGATAAGCCCTTGGACATGATCTCCCACCAACATGCCTTGCGCTTCGCTCACATAACTCGATATGGCGCCGAGGATCGATCCAAGCATCCCGGCAAGACCCGCGAGAACAACGAATAGCAAGACATGTGCGAAGTGAGACAATGGATCGGGGCTGGCAATAGCCTCCGTTATCGCGTCAATGATTCGCTTCATGAGGTAAAGACTTGCCAGAGGAAGAGCGCCCGCGAGTACTTTCATGGGAGCGATGGCAAGTAGATGCTTAGGAGCACTATCCCAAGCGAGTTTCAGCGCAAGCTTGAAACCAAATGTGCGCCGTATTTTCTCTGCGAGAGCCTCTTTCGCCGTCTGGGCCGACAAGCCCGTTTTCCGCTCGGACATCTTTGATCCCGACATACTCAAGCTAACCCTCTTTTTTCTTCGAGATCCGGAGCATATAAGAATTATCTGGCAGACAGAAGTCAGTGAATCAAGAATGACTGGAGGAATTCACTGTGCGGCACTCCATTCCGTCAAGACGTAGCCGTTCACAGGTTCAGAGTTCACCGTTCCCGCCGGGCCGGAGGCCCCATGGGCCGAAGGCAAGGTTACCTTTCAGATCCCACGAATCAACGGTTTGGCATTTCGGACTTGCGTCTCTATATTTGGTAAGAGAAGGAAAATATGAGATCTGGTAATCGGAAAGTGTGAGAAGGTGCTATGTCTGAATTACAGCAAGAGCCGAACGAGCAAACAGAGATTCCCTCTCCGGAGGATCTCCCATCCGATATTGACCATCTTCCCAAAGACGCAGCCTGGTTGTTCCCGTAATACGTTTTCGAGACCATGGATGTGGACCGCCACAAGGGAGTGATCATAGAGCGCGTGCTGGAGCGAGGCAGCTGGCAGCAGACACGCTGGTTGTTTGCTCGCTATGGAGAGAATTGTGTGGCTGAATGGGTACAGCGACATGGGTTTCGACTTCTGTCAAAGCGTTCATTCGCCCTATGGCGGCTGGCGCTAGGGATACGAGACTATGTTGCCCCGGAGTGGGCAGTTGAAGCGAAAAGAGCAGAGGCATGGTAAAGATGTCTGACACGGCCATCACGGATGGCTGCCGGCAGGCACTAGGCTATCTATGCACCGTCAAGTTCGACAGCTATCGGCCTCATGAAACTCGCCGCCATCAACTCACGAGGTTCACGACGCGACTTCTTAGATTGAAAGGGTTCCAGATATGGCAGGTTCACAATGCAAGCTCTCAATCAAACCGGAAGAGCGATTTGATTACACTGATGAGTATTCTCCATGTCAAAATGCAGGAGCAAGCTCGCCTTGTTCAGATGCTCTGCGATGATCGTCGGATTCGCTGCGCCCCTCTTCTAGTCGTCACTGCGAGGAGCGGAGCGACGCGGCAGTCCTGCGTACTGCGTGGGATTGCTTCGCTCATGCTCGCAATGACTGGAGCGATAAGGCACTGCCGGCAGCTCCCCTGGTGAACAGGGGTGAGTCCTTCTCCTCATTCGCGCATTCACGCAATTCAGCATTTCGAAATGCCATTCTCATCGATGTTCATGAAATATCCGCGATAGCCTAAGTTCACCTCTCCAATACGCGAATATCCTTATGTATCAAGGGCTTCCGCGCCAAGAATCCACGAATTCCGACCTCCCCTGCAAGAACAGAGGTTAAGGCCTGCTAGAAGTCCGGGCGAATGAGTTCCTCATGGAAGGGAAACGCATTGCGCCCTTGATGCTCGAGTGTACGTTGTCACACTGAGTCGCGAATCTATCCCGAGCCCCAAGGAGGTGGAAATGAACAAGCATATCAGCATTCTGGGAGGTCTCTACATAGGAATGGGCGCAATGAACATCGTGGCAGCCTTGATCGTTTTCGTGGTTGTGGCAGGGGGAGGGCTGATCTCAGGCGATCAGCATGCGATAGCAATCACGACGGGTGTAGCAACTGCCATTGCCCTCTTTCTGGTTCTGATAGCGGCGCCCAATATCGTGGCGGGGATTGGGCTGCTTCGCCGGGAATCGTGGGCAAGGATTCTGGTGATGGTGCTTGCGTTCCTCAACCTTCTGGCAATTCCTCTGGGAACAATTCTCGGCATCTACACCATCTGGGTGTTCATGACAAACGAGACGGACGAGTTTTTTGGCTCCTGGCGCGAGAAACACTCCTGAAGCGCGAAGACAGGACAAGTCCGAGGGCCAGGTATGGGATCTTGGGATTCAGGGTTGCCTGAAACTCAGCTTTCGCTATGTATCGCTGAGGCACAAGACCCTGCAGAGAGATTCCGGAACAGTACCCCCCCCCGTCATTGCGAGGAGGATGAAGGCCGACGAAGCAATCCTTGAGGCTTCAGTTTCCTCCTCGGAATCGTCACCTCGTACTGTAGGGCTAGAAGGGAGTCTCAAAGTCAATATAGCACTGCAATCCCACGGATTCGAATATGTGCTTGGTTGCCAGCATAGTTTCTTTGGAAGGCGCCGCTTGGTGTGCGAACTTATACTCGAGGCCGAGCTGCTCATATTTCGACCGCCCGAGCCGGTGGAAGGGAAGGATGTTGACTTCATTCAGGTTGAGTGCTCTTACAAATTCCGCAGTCGCCTGGAGGTTTTCCGCGTCGTCATTGAATCCAGGAATAATGGGAACCCGAATAACCAGCCTTTTTTCGCCTCGTGCAATGGCCACCGCCTCAAGATTCTTCAGAATCAGTTCGTTGCCCACGCCGGTTTCTTCCCTATGCACGGCTGAATCCATATGCTTGAGGTCTATGAACAGCCAATCCGTCCGTTCCAGAATCTCCATCAAGAAATCGGTCTCGACATACGCTGATGTCTCTACCGCAGTATGCATGTAGTTCGCCCGGCATTTCTTGAGAACTTCGAGGATGAACTCCTCTTGTAGAAGAGGCTCGCCCCCGCTGAAGGTGACGCCACCTTCGCCCCCCCAGAATCCCTGGTCTCGTTTCAGGATCCTCATCAGCTCATCCACTGCATAGTATCGGCCTGCAATGCTCAGCGCCTGCTTGAAGCAGGCGCCGACACAGTCAAAGCTTTCACAGCGGTCACAGATGGATCGATCAAATCTCAGGTAGGGGCTTCCATCCTTGAGATGAATGGCATTGTTCGGACACATGTCGATACAGCGGTGATGCGTAGGGAGACACTTCTTTTCGCGGTACATCACGCGCGGCCGCAGGAGCTGCCCTTCCGGGTTTGAGCACCACGAGCAGTACATAGGGCACCCACTGAGGAATACCAGCGTCCTGCACCCAGGTCCATCATGGACAGTGTACCCCTGAATATCGAATATCAGCCCGCTCAGCTTCTTATTGATGATCTGCCTCCGCCGTCTGCCGATGACTCGGGGATCCTACAACTCGTCCATCAGTTCTCCTGCCAGGCAAAGAAATCACACGTCACACCGATCAGATCCGGGTAGGTCATTGGCCTGGTTTTCGAGGCCTCGCAGGTTCCAATGTATTCTCCCTCCCCAGGGGCGTAATTCTTGCAGAACTTACATTTCGGCAGCTTCTCGAACGACTCGCATGATTCCCCATCTGCAAGGACGATCTCCTTTTTCACATGGCAGATCCCCTTGGCAACATCCACTGGAGCGTAGTTCCGGCAATCAAGATGCGTGAATTCTTGTTCCATGGCTCACACTCCCTCGTATTCTGTTCTGGCAATGACTTCATCCTGAATGGGTTTGCCGATCTCCACCCAGTATTGGGTGAAGCCCGCGACACGCACCACGAGGTCGCGATATTGGTCAGGATTCCTCTGGGCCTCCCGAAGCACTCTTGAATCCACAATATTGTATTGGATGTGGAACCCGCCTCTCCTCATGTAGGACCGGGTCAGTTCCAGCAGCTTCCTGGAGCCTGTGATTCCCCGGATTGCGCTGGGGTGGATCTTCATGTTCATCTGTGAGTTCTGCGACTTGCAGTGATCCCAGCAGGTAGCCGAGGTGAACAGCGCATACGGTCCGTTCCGGTCGGTTCCCGGATATGCAGACATGGAAGCATCTGCAAAGGTGGTTCCTGATAGCCGGCCGTCGGGCGTCGCAATGGTGGCGGCTCCCATGGGTGCATGGGTAGACACTGAAATCTGGCACGCATAGTAGGGTTTGGCGTTGAGGGATTCGTAGTCGTGGCACATCCCGCAAAACCAATCCTCCCATTCTTTCAATATGCGGTCCACAAATGGATCATCGTTGCCATATTTGGGAGCAGTCAGGCATAAGAAATGGAGCCGGTCATATTCGTCGACGCCTTCCTTCTTCTCCTGGTCCGCCAGCGAAAAGGAGCCCACTTCAGCAGCTTCCTTGAACCCAAAGTTCACCTTCAAGGCTTCCTTGAGCTCGTCCAAGGTCTGCTCCTTGTTATGGTAGACGATTCTTTTCAGTGCGGCGAGGCTGTTGATCAGATTGGCGGTTCCACAAGTCTCGACATTGTAGGTGGCATTGTAGCGATAGCCGAGCTCGTTGATGAGGTGCCCGTTCTCCAAGCAGTCCGGCTTGAGTAGGGAGTTGAAGATGGGCACGCTGTTTTTGCGCCAGATATCATGTTGGATATTGTTGGTCAGGGCGAGGACCTCGACCGCACGTGCGAAGTAAGCCTTCACCTGTCCAAACAGCTCTTCATAAGTCTCTAACGTCTGCCCATGCGCGGGGAATACTCGTTGCCCCGTGCGTTGATCTACGCCGTCAAAGAGCACAAGCTCCAGGATCTTCGGAAGGGAGATGAAGTGCACCCCTACGCTGGTAGGCTGTCCTGACCCACCCGGAATCAGATACTCCTTCCCTTCCAGAGAAAGTGGCATCCAGGAACATGGGGAAGTTTCCAAACAGCCGCCGATGGCAATGGCGCGAGCTTCATCCAGCTTCATCCCTTCTTCGCCGTACTGATTCATCAGGAATTCGATGGCCACGCGGTTGTTCACGAAAGCCGGATAGCCGGTGCCGGTCTTCACGCATTCCACGGCCTTGAGCAGGAAGGGTTCCGGGAGTCTATCATCGAAGAGCACCGACAACGTCGGCTGGGTGGTGACGCAATTGGTCGCCGCTTCAATGATGAGCTCTTCAAGGCGGTTGCAGGCGGATGTTCCGTCTTGGGTCAAACCGCCCAGGCTGAGGTTATTGAAGGTATTCCCGGAGAGTACGCCGCCGACCACGCCCATAGAGGCAAAGCAGTCGATACAGGTGAACTTCACGCGCAGGCACTCCAGGAGCTCTATAACTTCTTCTTCGCTAGTGCGGCCGGCTTCGATGTCCTGCTCGAACCATGGCCAGAGAACCTGCCCCAGGCGCCCCGGAGACAGGCCGGAAATGGCGTCCTCATTGAGCACGGCAATGTGGATTGTCCAGCATAGTTGGGTGGCCTCCCGGAATGTTCGCGGGGAATGGCGGGAGATCCATTCAAGGCATTGGGCAATGTCCTGATATTCCCTTTTCTGTATCGGGTCTTTCTCCATCGCTTCCAGCCGACGGGCTTCTTTGGCATAGTTCAGAATCCAGATCTGGATGCCTTCCAGTATGTGGATGGCCGCCTCATAGTTATAGAGGCGATTCATCCCGACAATACCGTCGCCGTCAGGTCTGCCCGCAACCTGGTCCTTTTTCTGTTTGGCCATCTCGATGAGCCCATCGAAGCCGTATTGAAGCAGATAGTAGTAGTTGATGACCTCACGGCCCTGGGGCAGGGTGTATCCGGAATCGAACATGCAGACCACCGACTTCATGATCGCTTCTTTTATCTCGTATCCCGGCACCATCTGCTCATACTTGTGCCCGAGATCATCTACGGATTTGCCGACCCACGCCCGAGCCACCTTGAGCAATGCGGGCATTTCTTCCCGGCGAATGCCGAATTTTCCTGCGATGGAGATCACATTCCCGAAATTCCCGGTGACGTTGCCACCACCGGAACCAAACTTGGATACCTCGTCGGCACTGGCGCTTCCCTTTGCCAAAGCCGCTTTGTAGAGCTCATCCTCTTTGGCCATGTAGTAGCCTTCAGATAGCCATGGCATAGGGAACGATCCCCGATAGTAATGCGCCTTCCCCATTGCGATCAGCTCACCAGGGAGAATGACAGGGGTCAGATGGGAGAACGCGCATTTCAGTGAGAGCGCACGGCGGACCGCGGGTACTTCATTGTCCAATTCCATATACTGACGGGTGTACCAGTAGGGGAATTCGTTGGTGGCGGATGAGAGCGCTTGGTAGTAGAGATCGCGCAATTTGTTTGCCCGGGGGCACGGTTCTCGTTTCACCTCTCGGTCCGCGACTTCTTCAGGAGCGGAGCCTCCCGCCTGAAAACCTAACGAGATTCCAGACTCTTGGAGGACCTGAGATAGTCTTTTGCTCATGGTCTTGTCCCCTTATGCCGCAACGGCGAGGATTCCCAGAGGTCATTGCCCTCCGCGGGAACTAGTTCTGAAGGACTCTCGAGAGCTCTTCTCTGAGGATGGGCAAGACTTTGAAGAGATCCCCTACGATTGCGAAGTCTGCCTTCCGCATGATCGGTGCGTCAGGATCTTTGTTGATCGCAATGATGAATTTCGAGGAGCCCATCCCTGCGAAGTGCTGAATCGCACCAGATATACCACATGCAATATATAACACCGGGGAGATCACCTTCCCTGTCTGTCCCACCTGGTGCTGGTATGGTATCCAGCCCTCATCCACCGCGACCCTCGACGCACCCACCGCAGCTCCCATCGTCTTCGCGAGATTCTCGATTATCTTGAACCCCTCCGGCCCCCCGACGCCTCGACCGCCGGACACGATGATGTCTGCTTCCGTCACATCCAAAACACCCTCGGCAGCCTGCAGGGCCTGCTGAACGCGTGCCCGGATATCAGGGTCAGGAGGCGAAATCGATACGATTTCCGCTTCCTCTTCCCCTTCCTCCGCGGCAGAAAATACATTGGGGCGTAGTGAGATCACTTTCTGCTCACCAAGCAGTTCGACTTCAGCCAGAAGCTTCCCGGAATACACTGGCCGGATTGCTCGCAGCGGTTGTGTTTCGTACAAAATCTCGGTGACATCCGTGGCCAACGCCGCGTCGAGTCGCGCCGCAAGGCGAGCTGCCAGATCACGGCCCAAAGCGGTGGCTCCTGTGAGGAACACCGTTGCCCCAAAGCTTTCGCCGGCAAAAGCCAATGCCTCCGCGTATCCTTCACTGGAATAGGATTCAAATGGACCGCCTTGAACATCATAGATTGTCGAAAACCCGAGCTTCTTCAGCTCATCTGCGGCATTGCCGCCGTTTATGATCACGGCAGCAGCTGGAACACCAAGCCTCTTGGCGAGGGTTATCCCAGCTCCGGCCACTTCGTATGCAATCTTCTTCGGTTCGCCGCGCTGCGTCTCAGCCCAAACCAGAACACCTGCCATGTCTGCTTCTCCTTGTTGTTCTTGTCCCACGGGAAGGAATCAGAGACCATACTAGACGAGTTTCGCTTCCTCCGCGAGCCATTTCATGCACTGCGCAGCAACATCCTCAGGCTCGCCTTCTGCAATGACGCCTGCCGCCCTTGGTGGAGGAGTATGGAGGGCTACGATACGGCTGTTCGGCGTCTTGAGGTCTATCCCGAGGTCAGCCAATGTCACGGTCTTGAGCTCCTTTCTCTTCGCGCGCCTGATGGCAATAAGAGTCGGATAGCGTGGATCATTCAGCCCTTTCTGACACGAAATAACCGCCGGCAAGGGAGCTTCGATTTCCAGTGATCCGCCTTCGACATCACGAATCACGGTGACGCGGTCGCCTTCAACTGTAATCTTCCCCGCGTTGAGCACATGGGGGTAGTTCAGCGCTTCTGCGATGGCGGGGGCAAGAGCGTCTTCCTGTGTGTCGATCACCTCACGCCCACACAGAACCAACGACAAATCCATCTCTCTCATCACGGCCGCGAAGATCTTTCCCTGCGTGATCACATCTGCCTCCACAGCCATGGGGTCGGTGATCAGCACGGCGCGCGCAACCCCCATGGCCAACACGCTTCGTATGGTTGTTTCGGACCGCGGGGGCCCGATACAAACGCCGATCACTTCGCCGCCGGAATTCTCCGCAATCGTCAGCGCTTCTTCCACTGCGTACTCATCGTACGGATTCAGGACGAACTTCACGTCGTCCTCAACGATCGACGCCGGATTCGCAGAGTCCACTCTCACGGCTGCTTCTGTGTCAGGAACTTGCTTCATCACAACGGCAACATTCATAGTATCCATCCTCCAATTGGAACAAACCCGCACTGCAGGTTACCCAAAAATACTTCGTCTGACCTGGACTTCTCACCAACCCCGCGGCGGACGCGTGACTTCGTTACGCTCCGTCTTCTCCATTTCCGTGATTTGAGGGCTCGCGCTTATTCTTGCGCGGACCCCAATTATCGAGCCTATCCCGCACTTCTCACCGGCTTTCGTCGCGAAGCGGTGTAGTTGGCTGTGGCTGCAAGGCTTGCGACCGAGGACCCCGCAGGCGTATCCCCTGTCCCGCGGCCGACGCGGGATCGAGGACTCCGAAAGAGCGTAACGCAGCAGGCGCGGTCAAATGCAACGCTCCAGCAGAAAGCTGGTGAGGAATGCGGGATATCCATAGGTTTCAGAGCGGTGAGTACATGGTCTGCAATGTCTCAAGTTGGTGACGCGCGTCATGTGAGCTGGGATCAAGCTCCACGGCCTTCTCGAGCATCTTGACTGCGAGACCATATTTGCCTTTGGAAGAGTACAAGAATCCAAGGTGAATCATGCTATGGGTATCGTTTGGGTTGCTTTCGAGAACCTTGTTGCAGCATTCAATCGCTCTCTCGGTTTCGTTTAGGCGGTCGCAAACTACGCCCAAGTGGTAGTATGCTATGATAACACCTGGGTTCATATCTATAACTCTCTCGAATGCCTCTTTTGCTTCATGCCATTTGCTGGAATGAATGTAGCACATTCCGAGTCTATACCATGCCATATGGAAAGCATTACTTATCTCAAGCGTTTTCTTGAAGTAGCTGATCGCCTCTGGGATCATGGTCCTCATGAGGTAAGCAACGCCACAATCATAGTATGTGGTGGGAAATGACTTGAGCCTCTTCATCGATTCCTTGAAACATTCAATAGCGTCCTCAAGACGGCCCATCCGGAAGTAGATGTTGCCAAGATGTTTGAAGGTCTCACCGTTTTGGGGGTGCAATTTGATGACTTCTTTGTAGGTCGCGATGGCCTCATCGAGCATGGCCTTCTTCTCATATCGGAAGGCTTTTAGCGTAAGCTCATCGTAGTCATCGAACTCCTTCCCCTGGCTGTCCGTGACACGCACCTCCTCTTGCCCATCGCTGGTTTGCTGGAGATCCGTATTACTCTCTATCATCATAGTACTCCTCATACTTGAAGCCCAATATCTCAATCCCTCAATTGGGGGTTCTCTCTATGTAACAGATGCAGCTCACATAGCAGCAGCATGCTAATATCCTGCTCCACGGCAAAGATTCCGCGGAATGATATAGCTCATGATTTCCTGGGTTCCTCCTCCCAGGGCCACTAACCGGGCATGCCTATAAAACTACTCCACCTCCTCGTCGCAAGCAAGAAGCCTTGCCATGGCCACTTCTTGAGCACGGACATGCTTCTTGATCGTCATGGGGAAATACGCGCCCCCCTTGACTGTGGCATCGTTTGCCGCACGAGAACCTCCCTGCCGATGTGTCTGCGAATGTCCTTATAGAGGGGGCCGAGGAACCCAGCGACAAATCCGGACGTAGTATGATTGGGGCGTTTGATGTCACGATACCAAAAGGAGTGGTGACTTCTCGATTAGCCCGAGCATCCAACCTTCTCCCCCTTTCGCAAAGGGGGATTTTCCGATATCGCACGGGTTATTTGAGGATTTACAAGGGGAGGACCACATGAAATCAGAAGCAACACGAATCTCGTTGCTGCCACTCATCCTGACGCTACTGCTCCTCACCCCCATCTGCCACGCGGAAGAGGGAAGCCTGCAGGCCAATCCTGACATCCGCCGGCCCTACTGGCTTAATGTGGGGATTGGCGGCGCCTTTAAGGCTGGTTTTGCCGGAGGTGCGAGCTACTCACATATCGTCTTTGGGGGCCTCGGAACCCTCCGGCTGTTTAGTTTCTTCGCTCCTGCAGATGGATATGTCCATGCTAACTCCGGAATAACCGGGGACCGGCAGCTTGAATCCGCCACTGACGTGGGCCTCCTATTCGGCCAAAGAATGGAGCACGCCTGGGGACACGTGTCGGTTGCAGCCGGCCTCGGCTGGACGTGGGGCGAGACAGAACAGACAGGAGAATGGATGGGTTGGCATTCCACGCATCGGGAGGACTTCTCCACCTGGTCGATCCCACTGGAATCCCAACTCTTCTTCACCATGGCCACTCCTCACGGTATCGGCGTGTCCGCTTTCGGCAATCTGAATCCCGAAAAGTCATTCGCAGGCCTCCTGCTCTGCCTTCAGCTTCGCTAGATCTTCCAAAGACCTTTGATGGCGCGATGTTTGACTACGCAGCGAAGGACGATGTGCACGTATTATCCTATGGCGGGACGCGCTCCGTCGCGTCCGCAGTATCGGCACGAACAACGGCCATGACAGAGCATGGCCCTCCATCGAGAAATATGTGCGTATTATCCTGTGGAGGGACGTGCTCCGTCGCGTCCCCAATATCGGCTCACGATAGGAATACAATATCCCGTAGAGAGATCCCGGAACCGTGGCCCCACCCTCAGTCATTGCGAGGAGCCCTTCGACAAGCTCAGGATGGAGTCCGCGACGAAGCAATCCCGCGCGGTACGCGGGATCGCCGCGCGGAGTCTATGCTGCCTGTCCTTCTTCCAGTCATGAGCCTGCCGAATGGCGCGAAGCAACGTAGGTCGGGTTAGCCCAGCGTAACCCGACCTACCGGTTCGAGCACGCTCGAGCCGAGACGACGATGTACGAGCCCGCATTGAGAAGGTGCTCCTGGATCTCAAAATCCCTAGCCCGCACTTCTCATCCCGCGTCCGACGCGGGACTGCGTTACGCTCTGTCGGCTTCCAGATATTTCGCTGACGCTCAGCACAGGCTCCTCTCAGAGGATACGCCTGCGGCTTCCAGCTCGTAGAGCCTACAGCTCGGAGAGGGTCCTCAGTCGCAAGCCTTGCATTCGCAGCCAAGTTGGCCGCTTCGCGACGAAAGCTGGTGAGAAAACCGGGACTATGCTGTTGATATCGAGCAGGCAGGGATTAGATTGGGATAGAACGATGTGTTTTTTGCGGTCAATTCCGGACAGTCTGATAGGAGGTGAAATATACAGGACTCGTCGATTCCTGCTTCGTCAATCGGTCAAAGTGATATGACACCGGAAGTGCATGGACCGGTCGTTCGCCGGCAAACCGATCTTCCTTCGGATAGTGAATCCAACCAAGGTATCTTTGTCGCTACGGCGGCGGGATTCTATGGACTGGGGCTACTGGCTCTGATTGTGCCGCTGCTCAAAATATCATTCCGGTGGAACGGCGACGTGATCAATCGGGCAGTTCTTTGGGCCTATCCCAAAGAACGCGAGTTCCTGATTTACTTGCTGGCGTGCCTGATGATTCCCGCAATATCGGTATTGGCTTATCAGGTCTGGAATCGTTTTCATCGTTCTCACCGAGAAATGCTGAACAAAGACGCGTTCAGCCATTTGCCGCTATTCGCTTGGGTGGGGACCTGCTTGACAAGTTCTGATGACCTGTGGCTTTGGCTCCTCGGTGCAGCAACAATCCACATTGTGATGAGGGCGGCTGTTTGGGTTGCCACCCGGCGCCGGAGTGGGTTGCCTCACGAGGCGGGAGCTACCGGAGAGATCCCCCATGCAGGTTGGAGGCATGATTCTTTTTCCAGACCGTCCATATCTCCAGCTCACACAGAACTGCAAAACCGGCCTGCCTTATCTACGGCGTGGGCGAAGATTGTCATTGCCGGAGTGGCATGTGGCCTGTCTCTCTTTCCTCCTACCACTCTCGAGTCCACGGCGCTCAAGTGGGAAGCAATTGTCCGGTCATTTGTGGGAGTGGGTTTGTTGAGTCTCGTCTGGTGGGGCATTGCCTCGCTGTCAGCTCGATTGACCTCGACGTTCGTCCGCCAACAGGCGTCACTGCTTTCCAATGCCTTTCTACCGCTGTGCCTTCTTCTCGTCAGGCGTTTCGCTCCAGTGGATACTTCTTTCTTCCGATGGTGGCAGTGGGTGGTTCTCCTGCTGAGTTTGGGGTGGCTTGGTCTCTTGCTTCTGAAGCATAGCCGGGAGTTTTCCGGCAGCGAAGGCGGCGCAGTCGGATTTGTTCGCTCTGATAAAAAGCGTGACGTCATATTCTGGTGGGTCGCCATTCCATTTTTCCTGTATGCTGTCGCATACACCCATGATACAACGGGCAAATTGGAATTCTATCACGAAGGAGAACGTATAGTTCCGGCAGCGGCCTTGGATGCCGGCGCCGCCCCGTATAGAGATGTATTCCTTTGGCATGGTCTGTTTGAAAACGGGCTAAAGGGGCAGCTTGCTTTCAAGCTCTACGGCATGTCAGTAAGCGGTATGCGCAGATTCGAGAGGGTTTTCGAACCCATCGGATCGGTAGCACTCTTCTTTCTGGCATGGGCCTGTTTTAGATCTCCCTTGGGTGGTCTGGTTTTTCTCCTAGTTCATCTTCACGCAACTGTTCCGCCCAATGCAAGGTATACATTGGCCTATCTGGCCTTGGCTTTGCTTGCTCTTTGGCTCCGTCGCGGGAAGAATGGTCGATTTCTTCTGGTGGCCTCAGGGGCACTGGCGGGACTTGCGGTTTTCCACAGTCTCGACGCGGGGATTGGAGCACTTCTCTCAGTAGGATTGATACTGGCCTACTCGGTGATGCTTGGATCGCATGCAAATATAGGCTGCCGGTTTCTTTCAACACTCCGCCACGGAGGTTTCGTGGCGTCCGGGGTTGTCCTGGGAGCCTTGGCGCCAATGATCTATCTCGTATCTCAGAGCGCTTTGATGTCGTTCTTTCGCACCTCAGGGGGCATTGTAGGGGGCCTGTCCGACCGCTCGACTTATCCATTCTTCCAATTGCTTCCGTCCCTTCAGAAAATGTCGGGAGTGCGAGAGTTCTTGGACTTCATGGTCGGCAAGGGTTTCCTGCTCTATATTCCGCCTCTGGTGATTGTATGGGGGCTCGCACATCTGGCAGTGAGGATGACGCTCCGTTGCATGGATCGTTCCACCATTACATTCGTTGTCCCCCTCGCAGGTTTGTTAGTCTTTTTCAGGGCAATGATTCGTCGTCCCGATGTCGATCATTTTACCAAAGTGATACCTCTGGGTCTGCTGGTCATAGCAATGATGGCGTGGTATTACTGGCGACGTCTATTTCGGCCATGGCATGGATCCATACGGTTGCGAACTGATCCTGTTTGGCCTCTTGTTATGCTTTTTGCGGCAGGAAGTATATATTTCCTGGCAGTTCGCAATGAGATAGACACGGGTCCTGCACTGGGTTTGCAAGAGATCGAGTTATATGCTCGCGAGGAGGGCGAAGGCGACCGGCCGCGGCAACTGAGAATTGCCCGGGCCGGACCAGCCATCTGGGAGGGTCGAGCTTCGGCAAAATGGATCGAGAGTGTTGTGGGGTTTCTTGATCGCAATCTGCAGGCTGATGAAACCTTCTACGATTTCACCAATAAGGGTCTCTTTTATTTCCTGGCTGACCGACCCTGCCCCACGCGATATCCACAGACTACATACAGCGCAAGCAACGCGACCCAACAAGAGGTGATTTCGGATCTAAGGATAACCAAGCCTCGATTCGTACTCTTCCCCAGCGGCGATCACTGGAAGTACGGCTATGATCAGCTTATTCATCCAATGAGGCATCCATTGATCACGCGTTACTTATACCGGAAGTATGAACCGTTCACCGTATTGGGCGACGTTTTCGTATTAAAACGAAAGGGAACCAAGGGGAGCGGAAGAGACAAGACAGTAGAGGCCTTTCTGGCCAAGGAAGCATTTGCTGTCGATTTTGGGCAACTCCCTCGCCTTCTGGGCGTTATTGCATCTCCGATGGAAGTTGTCAGAAGCTGGAATGCGAAAGATCTCGCTTCAGAGTGGAATATCGGAGCCCGTAGTCAGAAGACACAAGGGTTGGATGGTGAGACCTTTGTGTTGCGCGGGAATTCCTCGGGTACCTTGACTTCTCCTGCACTCGGGGTCGAACCGGCACGAGTAGATGCAATCATTATCCGCTTGGCGGCAGAACATGATGGCCGCCTTAGCCTCTTCTTCAAGTCTCAGGGGCCTACCTGCTTCGGCGAGCAAGGCAGAATTACTTTCGGGGTGAAAGGCGACGGGGCGCAACGCGACTATCGTGTCGAGGTGGGTCTCCTTCCGAGCTGGGCCTGGCGGGGCAGAGTCGGGAGGATTCAGCTCCGACTCCTCGATGGCTGTGGTGAGACACGGTTAGAACGTATAGACATGGTATCCTACTAGCGATGCTGGTTGCTGGTCACTGGAT
>JAUXFG010000108.1 GCA_030620115.1 Candidatus Fermentibacterota bacterium | reverse complement strand
CCGCTCTTCCTCCAGCATCCGTACTCTCTCCGTCAGCTTCTCGACACGCGCCTCCACCTCATCTTTAGGCCCGCCAAGAATCCGGCTCATCCGGTCGATTCTGCCGTCAAGCGCCACTGCTCTCTCGCGCAATCCTCTGCCGCACACCGCCTCGATACGACGAACGCCGGCCGCAATACCGTTCTCCGAGTAGATCCACATGAGACCCACGCGGGATGTCCTGTTCATATGCGTGCCACCACAGAGTACCATGCCCACCCCGGGTACCTTTACCACGCGAACTTTGTCTCCGTACTTCTCGCCGAAAAACGCCATGGCTCCTGCCTGTCTGGCCTCCTCTAAAGGAACATCAGCAGCCACTTCCACAGGAAGATCACCATCCACCCAACGATTCACCGTTTCTTGGATATTCAGAAGCTCGGACCTCGTCACCGGTTGATAGTGATTGAAGTCGAATCGTAACCGGTCGGGCGCGACTAGGGAACCTGCCTGTCGTACGTGCGAGCCGAGGATCTTTCTCAGGGCTGCGTGCAAGAGATGGGTTCCGGTATGGTGGGCCTGAACCTTGAGTCTCCGTTCCTTATCAACCACTGCCTCTACCTCGCTGCCCGCCTCCAGTGTCCCGGATTCCACATGCACTTTGACCACCACGGATCCCGGTTTCTTCCTCGCCGCCTCGAGAACCCGCGCCCGCACTCCTGAGCCCTCAATCCAGCCCCGGTCGTAGACCTGGCCGCCGCCTTCCGGATAGAAGGGCGTTTCGGCGAGCAGGATCCAGCCTTCCTCTCCACGGGGAAGCGTCTCCTCAGGTTCGATCTGGAGAATCTTGGTGGCAGCGCGAAGCCGCTCGTATCCCACGAAGACATTCCGTCTTTCCCCCTCAGGACCACGCCATGGTGGCCCCGCATAGGATACCGTGCTCGTCACCGTGCGCCGTGAATCCTTGCGGCGCGCCTCCATGAGCCTCTCGAACCCCGCCATGTCGACACCGAGACCTTCCTCCTGAGCCATGAGTAGAGTCAGATCGGGAGGAAAGCCGAACGTGTCGTAAAGCTTGAACACCACGTCCGCCGGGAACACCCTCTTCCCACCGCGCTGCACGCGCTCCTTCTCCTTGTGAAACAGTGCCAACCCCCGATCCAGCGTGACGCCAAAGCTCTCCTCTTCGGCCCGCACCACCGCCGTCACATGTGCGGCTGCTTCCCTTATCTCGGGATAATCCAACCCCATGGTTCCCACCACATCCCCACAGAGACGATAGAGAAAGGGCTCCTCCAGGCCCAATTTCCTACCATAGCGAGCAGCTCTTCGGAGAATCCTCCTGAGCACGTAACCCCTGCCCTCATTCGCAGGCATGACCCCGTCGGAAATGCCGAAGGTCAGGGTTCTGACATGATCGGAAATGGCCCGAAAGGCCATGGGATCGGACTCTATGGTTTCATGGCCATGGATCAGCGCTTCAAGGTGATTCAGGATCGGCACAAAAAGATCGGTCCTATAGTTGCCTCCAACACCCTGCAAGAGCGCCAGCAGTCGCTCAAATCCCATGCCGGTATCCACAAATCTCTCACTGAGCTCGGTGAGCGCGCCGTCTGCTTCCCGGGAGTATTGGATGAATACGAGGTTCCAGATCTCAATCCATCGATGGTGATGCGGATCATTTGGTGCGCTCTTCGGGTAATCGGGTCCATAGTTTGGGCCCCGATCATAGTTAATCTCCGTGCAGGGGCCACACGGGCCAACCTCACCCATCTCCCAGAAGTTGTCCTTAGCCCCGAACTTGAGCACCTTCGACGGCGAGATGCCGGTCACCTTCGGCCAGAGGGCGAACGTCTCCTCGTCCTGTTCATAGACAGTCGGCCACAATCTCTCCTTGTTCAGGGACAGCTCCTTGGTCAGGTAGTTCCATGCGAACTCGATGGCTTCGGCCTTGTAGTAGTCATTGAATGACCAGTTCCCTAACATTTCGAAGAAGGTGTGATGGTGCTCATCTCCTCCCACCTCCTCGAGATCATTGTGCTTCCCCGATACACGCAAGCACTTCTGTACATCGGCTACCCGGGCAGCCGGCCGCCGCTCTTGACCAAGGAAGACTCCCTTGAACTGGTTCATACCTGCATTGGTGAACAGGAGCGTCGGATCATCCCCCGGCACCAACGAAGCGCTGGGCACCTCCTCATGACCCAGTCGGGTGAAATAGTCCAGGAAATTCCTTCTCAGTCCATGGCTATCTATCATCTGGCTCGAACTCCTTGACTCGACCATTACTGCTCTCTTCAGGGAGGGATTCCACCGTGTACCGTATCGCCCCCCATCCGAATCCTCGAGACCGCAGATGGCGGACCAGGGCCTCCTTCCACTGCCCGCTCTTTGGCCTCCGCCGGCACCATCGAGACGAGGCTTCTCGCGCCTGCATCTCCTCCCAGTTTTCATCAAAATCGGCAAGGCATTCCCTGACAATCGCCTTAGGAAGACCACGCCTCTGAAGCTTCGTGCGCAGAGACAACAGCCCCTGGGGTCGTTTCCTCAACTCTCCCTGGATGAGGAGCTCGGCGGCCCTGCGATCATCCACGACTCCAAGCTCCATGAGTCTATGGAGCGTGCGTTCGATTTCCTCCTCCGGCACCCCCCGCTTTCCCAACTTCTGACGCAATTCGCCGGAGGTATGCTCCCTCCGGCTGAGCAGATCGTACGCCATGTCCTGTGCGGATCTATCCCGCATATCTCAACAACCCCGCGTCCCGCGGGATTGCAGTCTCACATCCCGGTTCACCTTGGTCGCTCCACGGCGAGAGCTGCGGGCTATTCGCTTTCTTTTGCGCGGGAGACGGGCTTCGCTAAACCGAGTTTCTCTCTGATCAGAACCTCCAGCTTGTCGGCTGCCTCGGCATTATTGCGCAGGTACTCCTTGGCGTTCTCCCTGCCTTGTCCCAGCTTGGTTTCTCCCCATGAATACCAGGAGCCATATTTCTCAATAATCTCGTGGCTGAGCCCAAGATCGATGAGATCGCCCGACCTGGAGATTCCCTCGCCGTAGATGATATCGAATTCAGCCACCCTGAAGGGAGGAGCAACCTTGTTCTTGACGACCTTGACCCTGGTCCGCGAACCAATCACCTCGTCCCCCACCTTGATGGAGGCAATGCGGCGAATATCTATCCGTTGACTGGCGTAGAACTTCAGGGCTTTCCCTCCAGTAGTGGTCTCTGGATTGCCGAACATGACGCCAATTTTCATCCGAATCTGATTGATGAAGATAGCACACGTCTTGGACTTACCGATGGCGGCCGCGAGCTTTCTCAGGGCCTGAGACATGAGCCGAGCCTGGAGCCCGACGTGGGTGTCGCCCATTTCGCCTTCGATCTCGGCCCGGGGGACAAGCGCAGCCACTGAATCGATGGTGACGACATCCACGGCGCCTGATCGTACCAGCACTTCGGCGATTTCCAGCGCTTGCTCGCCCGTATCCGGCTGTGATACGAGCAGGTCATCGATGTCTATGCCAAGATTCTGGGCGTACTTGGCGTCAAAGGCATGTTCCGCATCGATGAATGCCGCCACACCACCCAATCGCTGCGCATTGGCGATGATGTGCTGGGCCAGCGTCGTCTTCCCAGAGGACTCCGGTCCGAATATCTCCACTACCCGTCCTCGGGGAACACCGCCTACTCCCAGGGCATGATCGAGCGCCAACGATCCTGTTGGAATCGCCTGTACAATGATCCGGGCCTGATCCTCCCCCAGACGCATGATGGACCCTTTGCCAAACTGCCGCTCGATCTGTCCGACTGCCATTTCCAGCGCCCTTTTGCGGCCATTCGTCTGTTTATTGGTTCCCGTCATTTCGAACTCCTTCCGGGTGGACGACCCAGCGGGAAGCTGGCCACATCCGTGTAGATGCTTCCCTTGGGAGTCAACCTGCTTCTCTTCAAACATACCTGCTCGATCTGGAACAGAAGCCGAGGAACCTCCACCGCGGAGAGATCCAATGGCTCCATTGGCCGCTTGATCCTGCCCACCGTGAGGTGAGCGCTGAACCTTCGCCGTTCCTCTGCAAATCCTATTACTGAGAGAGCACCCTCCACCAAACGCTGAAGAGTCACCATCTTTTCAGAGCCTGAACCGAATCCAACCCAGAGTACTCTTGCCCTTCTCGGCGTGGGATAGGCGCCCGCACCCGCCAATTCGGCGGGAAAGGGCATGGTCCCGGTGGTGACCCGCGTCAGCGCATCCGTGATGGGCTGTTCTTGCTCCGCGTGCACCTGTCCCAAGAATTTTAACGTTACGTGGAGCTTATGTGGATCCTCCCACCGCACAAACTGCCACCTCTGCCGCAACGCGGTCAGCGATTCATAGAGCTCCTCCTGCACCACACGGGGAGGTTCCACCGCCACAAAAAGCCTCTGTTCACTCACCTCGCATCACCTTTGGGCTGGCGCAGAAATAACTTCACATTCTTGCGCGAACCCTTTGTGGAGAGCTCGTCTCAACAGATCCAATGCCAGGGTAGCGCCGGTCAAGCGTACCGTTGCTCTATCTCCGCCGAGCATGTGCTTGGATACGTGCAGCGAGCCGTCGGGAGAGGCGAGCCCTACATAGACGAGGCCCACAGGCTTCTCCCGGGTCCCGCCGCCGGGACCAGCGATCCCGGTTACGGAGATTGCCCAATCACTTCCCAAGGCATGCCGCACGCCACACGCCATGGCCTGCGCCACCTCTCGACTCACCGCTCCATGCGCTGCCAGAAGCTCTTCGGGAACCAATAGCCGCGTCTGCTTGATCCGATTGTCGTACGCCACAACTCCTCCAAGGAAATACTCCGAACTCCCCGGAACATCTGAGATGAGCTTGGCGAGCCATCCGCCAGTGCATGACTCGGCCACGGCAAGCGATCCTCCGGACTTCGCAAGCTCCCGACCAACCACCTCCTGAAGAGAGACCTCTTCTTCGGCATAGAGATCTTTGAATAAGGCATGTTTGATCCGTTCAGACAACCCGTTCAGCTCCTGCACAGACCCGGCTTCCTCCGTCACGTAGAGGTCGACCGTTCCGTTTCCCGGGAGGAAAGAGAGCCTGATTCGGCTCTTGTCTCCCACCAATGGCTCGATCCTGGCGGCAAGCTCGCTTTCTTTCACCCCTGCAGTCCGAAAGGTGAGGAATCGTGGCACTTCTTGCTTATCCCCGGCACCAAGCTTTGGGACAACGTGGTGCAAGAACATCTCCTTCAGCTCCGCCGGGGGACCCGGCAAGAGAAAGAATGTCGTGGGACCATGCGTCACGGATTGCCCCGGGGCGATACCCACGGCATTGGGCAGCAGCGTGCTGCCTGGGATTCTCGCCGCCATACGCTGGAGTATCGCCGGAACGCCTCCCCCTCGAATGCGAATCTTCTCCTCCACCATGGCGAGGACTTGCTCCTCCATGACCGGCTCGAGACCAAGGGCTCGCGCCACACCCTCTCTGGTCTTGTCATCCGGTGTCGCTCCCAACCCGCCGGATAGGATCACCACATCCACTGGACATGTCAGGATCCGCCGGATCTCCTCTGAGATGATCCCGACCGAATCAGGAAGAATCACGCATCGCGATACTCGCACGCCGGCTCGTGCCAGGGCGGTCACAAGAAATGGCCCGTTCAGATCGGCTCTCCTCCCACAGAGCAGCTCATCCCCCACCACCAGGACTTCAGCCTTCACGGGTCTCCCTATCGGTCTCAATCCGGCTCAGCTTCACTAACCCGCATTTCTCACCGGCCCACCATTCCATTCTTCCACACGTGCAGTCGATGCGTGAGTCGGCATGGAGTTGTGGTTTCTGCGACACATCAGATTGTACTGATAAGGAAGAGCAACAGCCGCGCCATGGCCCCGGCCGCCAAATCGTCCCCCATGACTGACCAAGATGCTTTTTTTTGGTCTATACGGTTCACGGGCCAAGGCTTCAAGATGTCGAAGAGCCGGAAAAGGATAAAACCAAGTACATACAGTTCCCACTGCGCGGCGATCCAGGATAGGGCGATGAGTTGCCCCGCCACTTCATCGATCACCACCTTCTTGGGGTCATCTCCCCAACGCCGCGTCGCCACCACACATGCCCATTGGCCCACCGCAATCGTGACAACAAGAAGTACCGCCCACGACGTATCCCCAAGGAATGGACTGGCCAGGAACAGAACAACGACCACCACAAGAGCAGCGGCCGTCCCCGGTCCCAAAGGCGCATATCCGATGGGACCACATGCGGCGACCCAGCAGGCAAGACGTGTGTGCCACCCCATTCCGGTATTCGGCGCGTTGCCGCCCTCTCGTTCAGGGGCTTGCATGGATGATCTCTCCCCAGAGAATGCTCGCCGTTGATACTCTCATGCCCGGGAGATAGTCTCTCTCCCCTCCACGGCATGGCTCAGAGTTCTCTGGTCAAGGTACTCGAGGCTCCCCCCTGCCGGTACTCCTCGCGCCAGCCTGGAGATTCTGACCCCACTTGATCCCAGTACCTCCATGAGATACGAGGCAGTCGCGTCTCCTTCCACTGTGGAGGAGAGCCCAAGAACGACCTCCGCGGGCTTTTCGGCGTGCACGCGCTTGATCAGAGCATCGATGGAAAGCTCGCTGGGACCGATGCCGTCAAGGGGAGAGAGAAGTCCGCCAAGCACGTGGTAGAGACCCCGGAATGTCCCTGTCTTCTCTATGGCCTCCAGATCGCGCGGCTCGGCGAGGACGCATAGAATTCGCCGGTCCCTCTTTGTCTCGCGGCAGATCGGGCAAAGCTCCTCCTCGGCGAAGTTGTTGCACACAGGACAACGATGCACGCGCTCCACGACTGATGAGAGTGCATCCAGAAGCGTATGAATCCGCCGTTCAGGATCGGCCATGAGAAAGTATACAATCCGTTCGGCCGATCGCCTCCCAATCCCTGGGAACGCCATGAAAGCGCGAACCAGGCGTTCGATGCTTTGGCCGCCGGCCACCAGGAAGCCCCTATATCAGACCGGGGAGATTCAGCTCAAGCCCACCGGTGAGCTTGGACATCTCCTCGTTCATGAGTTCTTGCGATCTCCTTCGCGCTTCATTCACCGCAGCCACCACGAGATCCTGGAGCATCTCGATCTCTTCGGGATCCACGATCTCAGGCTTGATGTGGATCTCCACGATGTTCTGATTGCCGTCAGCGATGGCAGTGACCACGCCCCCTCCCGCGCTGCCTTCGATTCTGGTTTGAGCCATACGCTCCTGCAGTCGCTGCAATTCGGCTTTCATCTTATGAGCCTGCTTCATGAGGTTCCCCATTCCCCTCATGTATTCCTCCCTTCCTCCCCACGATTGCGGGTTCGAACCACGACACCATCAAACTGATCGATCAAAGCTCGTATGAGTGGTGGTTCCTCCTTCGACTTCTCTGTTTCTGTGGATGCCGTCTCTTTCCGTGCGGTGATCTCTACCGCAATACGCCTCCCTGTAGCCTTCTCAAGCGCTCCTTGTAGTTCCGTCGTGCGATCCGGCTTGGAGAGGGCCTGGTACGCGAAATGATCGCCGGGTCCATATTCGAGATGCAGTGTGCCATCATCACTCCAGGATGCTTCGGCACAGCTCACAAACGAACGCGTGCTCCCCCCCAATAGCCGGAGAGCGGCAGAAAGTGATTTCTCCTCACCATCGGTCTGAGGTTGGCGCAAAGGCTTCGGTTCAGTCACCTGTGTCACAGGGCTTTCGCCACGAGTCTCCGTGGCATCGAAATCGGAGGTCTCTTCCTCCTTTGTGGTCGCCTTCTCCATGAATCCAAGCAGCTCCTGAATGGAATGGCTGCGATCCATGAGCGTGCAACGCAAGATGGCGCTCTCCAAGAGCGGGCCGGGCCTGGTGCTCTGCCGTGCCAATGAATGGGCGCCCTGCAACACATTGAGGAAGCGAAGCAAATCAGCAGTATTCACCTGCGAGACAATCGGCGCGAGCCGTTCTTGTTCCTGCGCGGTGGACGAGTTGACCGCTGCATGTGCAAGACCCCGAACGGCGCGCAATATCAGTTCTGCGAGAT
This sequence comes from Candidatus Fermentibacterota bacterium, assembly GCA_030620115.1. Lineage (GTDB taxonomy): Bacteria > JAFGKV01 > JAFGKV01 > JAFGKV01 > JAFGKV01 > JAUXFG01. The sequence goes on along the minus strand of JAUXFG010000108.1, from coordinate 4,711 downwards.
CACCCACAATTCGATCAAGCTCCATACCCTCGGTAATCATGGCATCGAGCTGCCCCACCACTTCGTCCACATCCCCCGAAACCATCTTCTCCAGCAGCGCTGCTAAGGCATCCAACGGGATGAGGCCAAGCAATTCGCGAACCAAACGCTCATCAATGGTGCCATCAGTGGCGGCAGCCGCCTGATCCAGGAGGCCCTCCGCGTCCCGCAGGCTTCCATCCGCGCGCCGCGCCATGAGGAGCAGCGCATTCTCCTCCGCCTGGAGATGCTCCTTTTCCGCCAGAGAAGCCAACCGGTCCACCACCAACGCAACCGGGATCCTGCGGAACTCGAAGCGTTGACATCGCGAAAGAATCGTGGCGGGAATCTTGTGGACTTCAGTGGTGGCAAATACAAAGATGACGTGCGGTGGGGGTTCTTCCAGCGTCTTCAGCAGTGCATTGAACGCCTGCTCAGTGAGCATGTGGACTTCATCTATGATGTAGATCTTGTATCGGGAAGAAACCGGTGCATATCCTACATGCTCCTTGAGCTCTCGTATCTCATCGATACCTCTGTTGCTTGCCCCATCCATTTCGACCACATCGAGACTGCTTCCTTGATTGATGGCCGCGCAGCTCCCGCAGACATTGCAGGGCTCGGGCCCCATGCCCCGCTCGCAGTTGGCCGCCTTGGCAACTATACGCGCGGCAGTGGTCTTGCCGACTCCCCGGGGACCATGAAAGAGGTACGCATGTGCCGTCCTCCCGTTTCGCAGAGCATTTGTCAAAGTCTTGGTGATATGCTCCTGGCCGATCATTTCGGAGAAATCGCGAGGACGCCATTTCCGGGCAAGTACTAGGTAGGACATGCTTCCCTCAACGCTGGAACCAGAAAAGGAAAACCGGCTGTGCGCCTGCCTTCGATCGCCCTGCGTAACGCCTCACGGACTCGGTGGCTCCAGCCGGGGATATCACGCGGCACACGCACCTTCTTGCTTACCGCTGCTACCTCCCGGTCCTGACGGGGTTCACAAGGGAACGTTGCGCGTGACCCAACCTTCTCCGCTCCGTGGCCCGCGGGAGCTACACAAGCGTCTGACCTAGGGCAGGCATCAACCCCGCTGTAGCGGATTGCGGGCTACAGGGCACCGCTACCTCCCCGTCTAGCACAGCCGGCGAATCTGTCTGTGTCTGGCTTGCCAAGGCGTAGTTCTGTGCGCATGAGAACGCCTGTCTTCGCCTCGATGGCTCTTGCCCTCTCGGCTACGCCGCGGCAGTCTTCTCTCTTCGCTCAGCTCGGAACGAAGACTGGTGGAGCAGAGCGGAGTCGAACCGCCGGCCTCATCCGTGCGAGGGATGCGCTCTCCCATCTGAGCTACTGCCCCATCTAAGGGTTCGCGGCCACGGATCTGCCCCCCATACACTGCTCCTCTAGTCCTGAATGCTAAAAAGACAGCCCGCGAAAAGCCGGTCGGCTTGGTCCTGCGGGAACCAGAGGGGAATGAGGATGCATCGCGAAGAGTGAGTTCGAGCAAATGCGACCAAGAAAATACAGGCCCCACACTTGCGTCACAAGCGAAACCCATGGGGCCTGTGTATCTGCGCCCGGGAAAGAGACGCTGATCTACTCTTTCTTGATCAACGTACTGATATTCGCCGCTCCTTCGAGGATTATCTCCTCGCCGGTCTCACTCTTCCCCTCTATGGTGACCCGAGCAAAGATGGGCCGGTCATCGAAGTAGTCAAAGGGACTCCACTCCAGCTGTGCCGCCGGGTCGCTGGGCCATGCCGAGGCATATGCGTAGGCATTCACGGATAATACCTGCATACCGATGGAGGAAAGCTCCGCCGTCTGCCTTGTTGCCGTGGAGTCAGGCAAGTACGGATCAGGAGTGGGTATCCCTTTCACAAAGAAGGTGAACTCGCTGTCCACGCGCAGAGAAAGGATCTCCGGAGCGCCCTCCCCCTGTCCCACTGCATCATAGTACCTGATCTGAAAGCGATCGAAGATGACGGGGACCTGGGAGTAATTCGCGACCCATATAAGAGTCCCGGGCAAAAGAACATTCCCGGTTTTCTCATCAATCAGAGGCTGCACCGGCGACGGGTCGAACCGGGTAATACGAAGATCAGCATCCAGAGGGAGGAACTCTCCACACCCCATGATCAATGCACCAACGGCCACGAGGGCGATGCATATCGTTACTGAAGCGCGTCTCATCTGCTCACCTCCATAGCTGTCTGGCTAGAACCTTTCGGCTGCAGCAAATTGCTGGTCTTGAGGTGCTCGTAATGATCCAGGAGTCCGCGGTAGTTGGCCATTGCATCCTCCTTCCGGAACTGGAATCTGTCATGGATCACCATCTCGGACCCCTCCAGGATGGTCGGCGTCACCAGGACTATGAGCTCAATGTCCGTTCTGGAGGTCTTTGTGCTCTTGAAGAGCCTCCCCAGGATAGGTATGCTGCCGAGAATGGGAACCTTGCTCTCCGAAACAACAGCATCGCTCTTTCTCAACCCTCCGATGACCGCTGTTTCGCCGCTTCCCAGAAGAAGCGTGGTCCTCGTTGTTCGGCTGTCGATCACCGGAACATCCTCTCGCCACTCACTGACAAAGCTCTGCTCCGGGTTCAATTCGAGGCGGACGTTTCCGTCATGGGTCACATGGGGCGTCACGCTCAGGCGGGTACCTACCTTTCGGAACTGCGTGCTCGTGATCGGCCGGCCTTCCTCCGTATACGTCACCATGGTATACGGGATCTCCTGGCCCACATGGATCTCAGAAACCTTATGGTCCGCGGCCATGATGCGCGGGCTCGACAGAATCTTCGCTCTGCTCTCATCCTCCAGAAGACGTATCAGATTGTCCACGTCATACCGGCTCCTGATGATGCCGAACCGTATCTCCGCGCCGCCCGGCAGATCCGGCGCCGTGAGGATGTTGACCGACGAACGAGGATTGTCGTAGTGTACCACCCTCCAATCGATGCCCACTTCCCTATTATCAATGATCTTGAGATCAATCACATGGACTTCTATGAGGACCTGATAGGGCTTGCGGTCGAGCTGCTCGATGAGCTGACCCACCTTGCGCAGGTTGTCGGGGATGTCGGTCACGACGATGGAGTTCGACACCTTGTCACCCTTCACATTGCCGAACTTCGACACAAACGGCTTGAGGGTGCTCTCGAGCTCCTTGGCATTGGCGTAATTCAGTGGGTACGTCTTGGTAATGGCGTTGGCGATCTCTTCCAGGGGCACGATCTTGATGATCCTGTCTCCCTCCACGAAGCCGAAGCCATTGACATTCAAAATCGCATTCAACGCCTCTCCCAACGGCGCGCCTTCGAGACGGACGCTCACCGTTCCCTTGACCTGCGGACCGCTGACGATGTTCAGCCCGGCTTGAGCCGTCAACATCTCTATGGCGGCATTGATCTCCGTGCCTCTGAAGTTCAGATTGATCCGCTGCTTCTCCCAGCCTGGCTGCTGCGCCAAGGCCGGGCAAACCATCAGAGCAATCAGAAGGATATGGATGGTTACTCTGACCATCTTATCGCTCATCCGGTTCCTCCTATTCTTGTGTGACGGTGAAGTCCTGGCCATTGAAATGAAAAACCACGCTCGTGCTCTGAATCTTGACGACCCGCGCCCCATCGATCTCATCGCCTTCACGGATGAGTCTGTTGTTTACAAAAGCAGACGGTGAAGCCACTCCTGTCATGATGGCGCCAACCTTCAATGCAGGCCGCTGCACGGCGCGCACTCCCCCAGTAGCCAGCGGTTTCCGATAACGCACAAAGGGATCACGCATTTCTTCGGCATCATACACGTAGAAACTCGCGCTGGTGGAATCCTCCGTGCTGACCAAGGTATCCACCTTGGCCAGGGTGGATTTTGTCCTCCGAATATTCACTTGGGGCGCATTCGAAGGACCACAGGAGAATAGGAAAAACGCAAAAGGAAACAATAACCAGATTACAATTTGTCCAATACGAGACATAACTATCCCTTGGCCGCAATAAAACGAAAAGTACTTACTTCAACTAACGCCTGATGTGGCGAAGATCCATCGCTTCCTATTTTGATATTGTTTACACCCATAAAACGACGCCCCTTTTCAATATTGTTTACCGCCAGCCCAATAGCATGATAGCCGCCACTCACTGCAAGATTGAAAGGAATGCTCTCGTAATTGCTGATTGTCCGCCTCTTTATCATTTCGATGTCATCGAGCCGTACATTAGCCATGGTCACTATCTCCTGAAGCTCCTCCAGAAGGCCAGGAATGTCCGACTCGCTGGGCAAACGCTCTTCGTAGAAGGCCAGCGTCCGTTGGAGCTTGTCGGTCACCGTCCTAAGATCATCTCGCGTTGTTGCAACCTGCCGCGCATTCTGGAGCTCACTCTCAAGGGTGGCAAGACGACGCCGGTCTTCCTGAAGCTCCTTGCTCCTGGGTTGATAAAACAGGAAGATGGTAGGGGCGAGGATGAAAAAGCAGACAAGGATCCCTCGCGTGATTCCTTCCCGCATCAAACCCGGCTCAGATGCCATACCACACCCCCTTGAATCACTGCTTCCTCAAGAGAAGTGACAACTCGAACTCCTTATTCCCACCGGTGCGTGCCCCTGCATCCTTGATGTGCGAGAGATCCACATCCTCGACATACTCCGCCAGAGGCTCATCATTGTCGAGTTGCTCCATCAATGTTCCCACAAGAGCAGATGTT
>JAUXFG010000106.1 GCA_030620115.1 Candidatus Fermentibacterota bacterium | reverse complement strand
TTCGGTCGCTCTGCTCCCTCAGAATGGCACGCATCGCAACGCCTGAACACCTCCCACCGCTGTCATTCTGAGCGACTGAAAGAAACAAAGGATCTCTATTCATCATTCATCTGCCTGACTTCCCCTCTCCTTGTGGCAGTCCGCAAGTCGGGGATATCCTTAGTTGCACATCCTGTGACCAGATGTTATCATCACTGGGGAATGAAATCGAGAAAGGAATTCTTCGAAATGAAACGAAATCTCACCCCGATTTCTATTGCACAACAACTTCGTCAACAAGAGCTGTTCTATTTCACTCCTGGTTTGCTCTCCGCCCTCTTTGGGATGGATCTCGCCCGCGCCTATCGTTTGATCGCGCGGCTCAAGCAGAGCGAGCTGATCGCAGAAGTGGAAAAGGGCAAGTACATGCTTCTGGGACTGGAACCGGAACGTGTGCTGGCAAACCCGCTTTTTATTGCCGGCCAATTGGTCACCCCAGGCTACGTCTCCTACTGGTCGGCGCTTCATTTCTACGGCTTCACCGAGCAGGTGCCCTTCACCATATTCGTGGCCACAACCAAGAAAAAGCGTCCTGTGGTCTTCCATGGTTTCCGTTTCCGTTTCGTGAGCGTACAACCCCGGAAATTTTTTGGCTATCGACGAGAAATGGTGGGTGAGCTCCCTGTAGTCATTGCAGATGAAGAAAAAGCTATCGTGGACAGCCTCCAGCAGCCTCGCTATGCCGGCGGGATTGGTGAGATAGCCAAAGCTCTGCGGACAGCGTTGGAGGTCACGGATATGCCGACCCTGATAGAATACGCCAATAGAATGGGAGACAGGAGTCTGGGTTCGCGGCTTGGCTATCTATTGGAGACACTAGGTCATCCCGTTCATGGGCTAATCTGTTCAACCACTCCCATCAAACTTGATCCTTCCCGACCACGAAGTGGCACCGTTGACTCTCGGTGGCGATTGGTCGTCAACATGACGGAAAAGGAACTGTTCCCCCAAGGAGTAGGATGATGTTGACGCGTACACAGATTCAGCGGCTGGCACAGCGGAATCACATTAGCATGCAGGTTCAGGAGAGGGAATATATACAGCACATGCTTCTGTTCTTGCTCTTCGCCCGATCACAATCACTGGTCTTCAAAGGGGGAACCGCGTTGCGGCTGGTTTACCAAGGGAGTCGGTACTCCGAAGACCTTGATTTCAACAGTCTAGTTGATGTGGAGGTCTTGCGCAACCTGTGGCATCGGATTGCTGATGAGGTAGCCCGTTTCGGGGGCCAGGCTGAGGTGCGGAATGAGTGGGAGTCACAAATGGGCTACAGCTTCGATGTGAGCTATCGGGGGCCGCTCCATGATGGGCGGGAGCGCAGCAAGGGGAAAGTACGCGTAGATATCAATCGTCGATCTGAGGTGGTGGAAACACGGCGAGAACTGGTGACATCGGAGTTCGATGACCTGAGGCCCTTTGTGGTCACGGTGCTGACGCCCGAGCACCTGCTGGCGGAGAAGATCCGTGCTCTTTTGGTTCGAAGTAAGCCTCGGGACCTATTTGACGTCTGGCTGATACTCAGGCAAGGAGTGACACCAGATAGACAGCTCCTTGATCGTAAGCTGGCGATGTATGATATGGCTTTTGGACTCGATACCCTCGACAACGCACTGACCCGAGTCAGCAGAGATTGGCAACGTGACTTGAGGCCGCTCTTGCCACAGTTCGTGGAGTATGAGGAGGCGGTTCGAGGAGTCGAGAAGCTGCGCACATTGTGATGGAAGGCCCAGGGAAGACTGGAATACTGAAACCCGTGAATGCATAGTCCGGGCTAGGATCTATGATCCAGATTTCATGTTGGTGAGCCGCGCCCTTTCGATTTTGGCTCTGGCGTCTGGTGCGGCGGGATGATCGGGGAATCGCTGCGTGGCTGCCTCCAGCGCCATTTTTGCCTCATCCAGGCGATAGAGAGCAACCAGGGTATGGACGCGATTGAACCAGGCGAGATCCAGACGGGGGTCGAGGCTGATTGCCTTGTTGAACATGGCCAGCGCTTCAGGGAAATGACCTGTCACGTGATACGCGGCTCCCAGGTTGAGATGGGCTGAAGCGTGGTCTGGTACCAGGCTTAGGGTGTTTCGGTATGCGGTTTCCGCCTCGGCCCATCGACCTTTCATGAAGTAGCAGTTCCCCAACACGAGGTGCGCGTCCGGAAATTTGGGGAGTATCTCGATTGCTCGCTCCGCCAACGGGATTGCTTGGTCGTACATGCCTTTCTGATGAAGGACCGATGCGAGGTTCTTATGTGCCATGGCGCTTCGGGGGGAGGCGGCGAGAGCCGTCCTGAAGAGCGTCTCCTCATTTTTCCAATCTTTGTTACGTAGGACGGTTCGGGCGCTGTAGCCAATGAGCACAAGAAGGATCAGAATGAGTGTAAGGCCTGCTCGCTTGAGGCGCTGATTACCGTGCCAGATCGCCAGCGCAAGTGGCACACAAAGCGCCAACACGGGCAGATACATCAAGCGTTCAGCCATGATGGTGCCAACGGGGAAGAAGATATTGGCTCCAGGCGCCAGGATGATGGCTGCTGCCGCCAGGGAGAAAGACGTGACCCGGCTCCGTTTGACCATGAGCGCAATAGCCGCTGCATATGCCAGGATGAGACCAAGGCCCAGGAGCGCGCGGGGATCCTCCCCGGAAGTCACCAGCGTGATCTCATTCGGCGAGTAATCCACGGAGAGCTTCGCGGGCCAGACCAGAAGCCACACGTAGCGGGCGATTACGTAGCTCCCTGTGTGGAGCCGCTCAAGGAATCCCGCCGCACCCAGTGGAGATGCCATCTTGGACACGGTGGCTTCTGCTGCACCTCCCACAAACTGGGCCCTGCTCCAAATGAAGATCGCCAGGATCAAGAAGTAAAGACAGTGCTCCTTCCAGGCTCCTGTCTTGAGACGAGCCCAACTCCTCCGGAAGTCCCCGCCATCATGCATGATCAGGTCCCAGGCCAAAATCACGAACGGCGCCATGAAGCCTGTTTCCTTGGATAGCCCGGCCAGGATGAAGCTCAACAGACCCGCAGTGATGAACAATGCTCGTTTCCCCCGCGTCGACGAGTGAGTCACCCTGATGTGAAGAAGCAGGGAAAGAAGAATGAAGCCTCCGGCAAGAATATCGGCCCTGCAGTTGGCCCAGTTGACCGCCTCCACATGAACCGGGTGCGCGAGAAAGAAGCCGGCAGCGATCAATGCGGGGGCAGCACCCATCCCACTGGCGGTCAGCACGAGATAGACAAGACCGGAAACGAGCCCATGGAGGGTATTGTTGACCAGATGATACCCTTCGGCACTGAGCCCATGAAGTGAGTAATTCAGCGCATATGTCCATGTAGTGAGGGGGCGGTAGTGCCGGACATAGGTGACGGATGACGACCACCACGATGGCGTGGTGAATATGCGCTTCGTGTTCGCAATACCGTGGGCGTTCTCATTGTTCGTGATGGCTTCGTGGTCATCGTACACAAGCTCGTTGTGGATATTGTTCCAGTTGAGCAAGAGCGAGAAGACCAACAGACCAAGAAGCGTTGATGTGACGGACGAATACGCTACCCGGTGAGATAACACCGTTTTCCCCCTTTGGAGTGCGGTAGCCCCGCGTACTGCGCGGGGCTACCGCTTTTCCCGAGTCCCGCGTACTGCGCGGGATTCCCCATCGAACAGTCGGCAATGAGGACTCATCGCGGAAGCATGGCTCGCGCAGAACAAAGCGCAAGCATCGCACTCCAAAGATACCTCCGGATTGACTATGTTGCATTTCCGGCATACACTATCCCATAGGATCGAATGGATCAGGAATATGTACAGTTGAGGTGAAAAGGAAATGCAAACAGAGATCTTACTCGATGATCCCTCACTTGTCGAAGTGATCAACGAGATTCATAGTGAGCCATGGCCGAGGTTTCTGAGTGAAGATGAAGCTGTGAAGAAGTACTGGAGGGATCTGTATGGGAGATTCCCCCAATATCAACTGCTTTTCAAAGATGCAGACGAGTACCTCGGGCTGGCGAATGCTTTCCCCATCTTCTGGAATGGTACGACTGAAGGCTTGCCGGCAGGCTTCGATGAAGCGGTGCGGTTGATTACACGAGCGTCCAAACCAGCCAATGCCCTTTGCGCACTCGCCATTGTTGTAAGGAAGAAGCATGCAGGCAAAGGAGTGAGCTCGGCAATCCTCAGGGTGATCAAGGAGAAGGCCAAGGAAGGCGGATTTCGCAATCTCATTATTCCGGTAAGGCCAACGCTCAAGTCGCAATATCCACTCATCCCAATGGGGAGTTACATGCAATGGAAAAAGGAAGGATGGCCTTTTGATCCTTGGCTCAGAGTACATGTCAAGGCCGGCGGCAAGATATTGAAGGAAGCAATTCCTTCAATGGTGGTCAAGGGCACGATTGCGAAGTGGCAGGACTGGACAGGGTTGCATTTTGGCGAGAGTGGAGAGTATGTCGTCAAGGGAGCTTTGAATCCTGTCATGATTGATCTCCAGAAAGATCTTGGAGAGTATATCGAGCCCAACATCTGGATCTTGCATGAATGTGAGTAGATCACGAACATAGAGAGCCCTATCTTCAGTGGGGAACGCGGTAGTCCAGATGTCTTTTGGGCTCGAGGCAAGGAAGCAGATTCCCGGTAAAGAATGCGGACCGGCAGAGGGAAGGAATGATCTCGTCATGAAGACCGTGTACGATTATCCACGGTACTATGAAATCGCATTCTCTTTTCGCGATATCGCGAGAGAGGTTGACGTATTCGAGGAATGCATTGCTCGGTACTCTAGAATCGTGGTGGGAAGAATTCTTGAAATCGCATCCGGCAACAGTCCCCACATGAAGGAGATCGTCAGAAGAGGATATGAGTATACAGGGCTTGATATCAGCGAGGCTATGCTGGATTACAGTCGAAAGAAAGCTGGAGATCTCAATGACAAGGTTCTGTTGATCAATGCGGACATGAGATCCTTAGGAATTCGTGAACATCATCGAAAGACTGACGCATTTTGAACTTGTGGGATGGTGGAACAACTGGGATCTCGACCAGCCGTTAGAGAGAATCAAAGAGACGGCGAAGATAAATCGCCCGATCATAGTGCTGAGAAGAATATGAGAGAGCGCGTGGGTTTTGCAAGCGGCGTCCCATGGCTTCATGTGGGGTTGAGCATTGGGCTGCCTGGCAGGCTCTACGCAGCTATGGGTCCCCTCTATTGGTGGATCGTGGTGGCAAGTGGGAAGCACCGTCCGATGGATTGACTTCTCTCAACGGAGGTAAGGCGGATATGTTTCGGTGCTATGTGTGTGGTTCGACTGAAGAGAACCAGGAACGGGTGAGTGAAGTATTCGTAATTGAAGGAAAGCACGTGCTTGTGGAAGAAATTCCGGCCAGCGTCTGTGCACGATGCGGTGAAACGACCTTCAGCCGTGAAACCACGGAGCGGATCCGGCGCATGGTTCATGGCGAAGCAGCCCCCTTGCGAGCCGAGGTAATGGACGTCTTTGCATACGCATGAATTGGGGCTCTTGAGTGCTCCTAGTCGTCTAGCACGACGTTGACCTCGACAACCGGGGGCTGCTGAGAGGTCACTCTTGCCGTGTCCGGGCGAGCCCAGTGTGTTTGCGGTTCGGCAGTAGGATGCGAGGGCGCGGTCTCCCGCACCCTCGCATGTGGAGATCAGGCGTGTTTCCTGGCGAAGCTCTCCATGAAATCGACAAGCTTCTCAACGCCCTGCAATGGCATGGCGTTGTACATAGACACGCGGATGCCGCCTACGGAACGATGGCCTTTGAGGCCGATCATATCGAGATCCGTGGCTTCGGCGATGAATGTCTTCTCGAGTTCCTCGGTGGGGAGCCTGAAGACCGCGTTCATGTACGATCTGCTGTCTTTGGCGACTGGCGCCCTGAAGAACTCGGGGTTCGAGTCAATCAAACCATAGAGCAGGTCGCCCTTCTTTCTGTTTATCGCCTCGATGGCCGCGAGGCCGCCTTGTTCCTTCACCCAGGCCAAGGTGTTGCGCACCATGTAGATGGCAAAACAGGGGCCGGTGTTGAATAGCGAATCTTTCTTCGCGTGCGTGCCGTAGCTTAGAAGAGTAGGTAGGCCGCTTTTGCACTTCTGGAGCATGTCGTCACGTATGATCACCAGCGTGACGCCGGCGGGGCCCATATTCTTCTGAGCGCCGGCATAGATGATCCCAAAAGGCTTGACGTCAAAGGGCCGCCAGAAGATGTCCGATGACATATCGGCCACGATGGGGACATTGCCGGTATCCGGAAAGGCGTGGTACTGAGTTCCTGCGATGGTGTTATTGGTGGTAAGATGCACATAGACCGCAGCAGGATCGAGATCCGGGTTCTTGGGAATGTACTGAAAATTTTTGTCCTCGCTGCTGGCGGCAACGCGGGCATCACCCAGGATTTTTGCTTCCTTGATGGCCTTTGTTGACCAGGAACCCGTATTGATGTAGTCGGCACTCTGGCCCTCACCCAACAGGTTCATGGGTACCATGGCAAACTGGAGGCTTGCGCCGCCCTGCAGGAACAGGATGTGATAGTCATCGGTCAGTCCGAGCAGCTCCTTGACCAATGCCTTGGTCTCCTGGTGCACGGCATCGTATCCTTTGGATCGATGGCTTGTCTCCAGGATGGACATGCCGGTTCCCTGGAAGTCCAGAAACTCATCCCGCGCCCGTTCCAGAGCCGGCAAGGGCAGGGTTGCGGGACCGGGATAGAAGTTGAACACCCTCTTGTGCATGATTGACACCTTTCTTTCTTTCTTACTTCTTCGTGAACTCGCCGATGATTCGCTCCACCTCGTCACCGATACGGAGCAGATTCTCTTTGCTTTGCGCTCCGATGTGGGGGGTCATGAACACGTTGGGGGCCGTGAGCAGCGGGCAGTCCTCGGGCGGGGGATCACTGAACCAGACATCGGTGCCGTAGGCTCTGACCTTGCCTTCGCGCAATGCCACTACCAGGTCCTGCTCATTGACGATCTTGCCTCTGGCGGTGTTCACAATGATCACGCCGTCTTTCATCTTCGCGATCATCTCGGCGTTCATCATGCCCTTGGTTTCAGGGGTGACGGGAGTGTGTAGTGAGATGATATCAGCTTTGCCGAGCATTTCATCCAACGGCACGAGGGTGGCGTGGTCCACCTCGGTCAAGTAGGGATCATACGCAATGACCTCCATGCCGAAGGCATTAGCGCGCTTGGCGACTTCCATGGCGATGCGGCCGGCGCCAATGAGGCCCAAGGTCTTGCCATAGAGCTCGGAACGTTTCAATTCCTTCTTGGCCCAACGCCCCTGCAACATGGTGGTGTGGCCTTCGATGATGCGGTTGGGGATGGCCGCGATCATGGCCATGGCCAGTTCACCCACCGCAATGCTGGAGGCTGCCGGCGTGTTGTTAACCTGGATGCCTTTTGATTTCGCGTATTCGACGTCGATATTATCGATTCCTACTCCGCCCCGGATGATGAGCTTGAGATTGGGAGCACCATCGATGTATTCCTTGGTACACTTCGTCTTGCTCCGAACGAGCACTACATTGGATTCAGGGAGCTGAGACTTATCGTCCGTAACCTCCCCAAACCGAGCGAGTTTCTGCGGAAGTGATTTGTCAAATGCATCGCTGATGAGAATCTTCATCTGAACCTCCTGGTGGTTGGTTCCCGTGTTAGAACCGAAACGCGGTTGTTTGTAACATCGAATCCGCCCGCTGGCGGAAACATTCAACATCGAACATCGAAGGTAGGATGCGGCTGGGCCTCGTAGCCTTCAACGCCATCCTCGCAGACTCTGTTTTTTCCCGCCGTTCGAATGCTGGTAACGAAAATATTGATCAACTCCTCTGTTTCCCGCAGTAGAGGGTCGACCTCTGCAGGATCCTCTATTAAGGGCATTCTCTTGACAAGCCGAAGCGCCCGCTTCGATTCACGAAGCTCCTTGAGACAGATTCGCAGCTTATGCACAAAGTCCTTTGGTGATTCTGCCGCTTGGGCTTCTCCGTGATTGAATAGCGGCGAGGTCCTGGACCGAAGCAGTTGTCCACCAACATGATTCGCCGCCCTGGTATTCGCCATCTTCTCAACCAAACGAATAATCGAAGCGGCATACTCAAGAAGTCTGTTCTCAAGATCAAACTTCCGTTCTGTCATCTTCTTTCCTTCGATGTTCGATGTTGAATGTTCGATGTTCAGCCAAAACCAAGACGTCTTCCTCTCTTCATGCCCCTCTCCATACCCCCGCTGTTACGTGTGTCCTGCTGTCAGCTCGGACCCCAAAAGGGGGAGGAGATTGGATGCCTGGGTCTATTGGGATGTTGCGATTGATGCTACTCATCTAATGGCCGGACGATAAGGCCGGATCTGAGCTTTGGTTCGAACCATGTGGATTTGGGCGGCATGGTGAGCCCTGCATCGGCCACTGCCATGAGCTGATCTATGCTTGTGGGGTGACACGCCATGGCCAGTGGCCAGCCTTGCTTGTGCCGCTTCTCGAGCTCATCGAGGCCGCGAATGCCTCCCACGAAATCTATGCGTTCGTCAGTCCTGGGATCCTCGATGCCCAGAATCGAACCGAGAAGATTATCCTGAAGGATGGCAACGTCGAGATTCTTCACCGGATCGTCCGCCGGAAATGAGCCCGGCTTGGCCTCGAGCCCATACCACTTCCCCTCAAGCAACATCGAATAGGTGCGCGGCTTTGACGGTTTCTCCTTTTCGATCTCCGTGACGCTGAACTTCTCGCTGACCTTGGCAAGAAACTCCTCAGCGGATAACCCCGCTAGGTCTTTCACCACACGGTTATAGTCCAGTATCATCATCTGATCATCGGGGAAGATCACGCTCAAGAAGAAGTTATACGGTTCGTCGCCAGTATGATGGGGATTCTGCGCCATCCTGATGGATCGAACGCGTGTTCCCGCCGCGCTCCGGTGGTGGCCGTCGGCTACGTACAAGATATCAACACTCTCGAAGGCATTGGCCAAACGATGGACATCTCCCGGCTGATCAATGACCCACATGGTATGGCGGATATCATCGGGCGCAGTGAAGTCATAGTCCGGCGTTCGAGATTTCAGTTCGGCGACGAGTTCATCGATCTCCCCGCGAGCCCTGTAGGTGAGAAAAACGGGGCCTGTATTGGCATTCAGGCTCTCTACGTGGCGGGTCCGGTCGTCTTCCTTTTTCTTTCTGGTGAGCTCATGCTTTCTGATGAGATCCTTCTCGTATTCATCAACGCTGGCTCCGGCCACTAGCCCGATCTGGACATGGTCGCCCATCTGCTGCTCGTAGAGATAGAATGCAGGACGGGTTTCGCGGACGAGGGCGCCCTCCTCAATGAGTCTCTGGAGATTCTCGCTCCCCTTGTCGTAGACCGCATCGGAGTAGAGATCCGTCCCATCAGGTAGATCGATTTCCGGCTTGACCACGTGAAGGAATGAGTAAGGATTCCCCTCTGCCATGAGTCGTGCCTCAGCGCTGTTCAGCACGTCATAGGGTGGACTGGCTACTTTCTCCGCCAGGTCGGGTCGTGGCCGAAACGCTCGAAACGGTTTCACTTTTGCCATATATAAGCCTCCGGAATTGCAGGATCCCCTGTTATGGCTCGTCCATGAGGCGCCGGGCTGTCAACAGGTCGCTGGATTTGCTCATCAGTGTTCATGAAATGTTCGGGCCAGCCCGCATTTCTCATCCCGCGTCTGCCGCGGGACAGCCACAACCATCTCCCCCGTTTCGCGACGAGACCCGGTAAGAATCGCGGGCTAGGTTCGTGGGAAAGCGTTTTCCTGTCAAGGCATTCCGAGTTGTGGGGGATGGTGGATGGATTTGATTGCGTCGGCAGCAGATAGTTGGTGAGATGTGCGGGCGAAGAGAGATTCGCGTTTAGTTGTATGTTGCTTTGCGATAGGCCCTTGGTGGGTGCTTCGTTCCAGACGAGCAAGAATCATCGGTTGTTCATTCTTGTCACGGGACTGGCGGGTCGCTTGACACTTCTCTCCGTGCTGCTCTGTCAGAGGCCATACTTCTTGATCGGCCTCATCTCATGGGTCAGCCTCACGCATGCCATCTATATCCCCGCGGTGAACATGATCTATCGATCCAACTATAGGAAGCAGAATCGGGGAGTCTGCTATGCCAGGGCCCAGATGGTTGCCCTGGTGGTTTCAAGTGCCACTGCCTTGTCCGTGGGACGGGTCTTGAACTGGCGCGCATCGGCCTCTATCTGGGTCTTCGCCGCGGCGGGCCTGTTCGGCTGTCTGGCGTACATGAGCTATGTCTCAATGCCCCGGCGAAGTGTAGACGAACCACTCGCAAGACGATCCCGTCGTTTTCCCTACGCCGACCTTGTCCAGATTCTCCGTGCCGACAAGTTCTTCAGACGATATGAAGTGAACTTCTTCATCTACGGTGTCGCATTCATGATCACCTTCTCTATGGTTCCCCTTTTTGTGAATGATGTGCTCAATGCCGACTGGACGCAGGCTTCAAAGGTGTTTGGCGTCATCCATCCTTTGGTGATGCTCATCTTTCTTCCATTGTACGGGCGATTGTTGGATAAGACCAGTGTGGTGCCTGTGGCATCTATCGCCTTTCTGTGCTTGGCCTTCTGGCCTCTCTCCCTGGCGGTGGCCTCTTCTTTGAAGTTCGCGTATGTGGCATACTTTTTCTTTGGCCTCGGGATGGCCGGTGTGGATGTGGCGTGGATGTTGGGGGCCAACACCTTCGCCGATCCCGATAGGATCCAGGGCTACACTGCCATCCACGTGACCCTGGTGGGGTTCCGAGCCCTGATGGCGCCGTTCTTGGGGCTCTGGGTCACTCGGCATTTCGGTTTCACCGCTGCATTTGGTCTCTCCGGAGGGCTGTTGGTTTTCGCCTCGCTGCTTATGGTTCTGTTGGGCCGCCAATGTGCCAATCCCGCGCAGTACGCGGGACTACGCAAGAAGCGTAGATGTGAGGGACAAATACGTTAACCGGTGAGATCACACCGCTTTCATCCTTTGGAGTGCGGTAGCCCCGCGTACTGCGCGGGGCTACCGCTTTTCTCGAGTCCCGCGTACTGCGCGGGATTGCCAATCGAACCGTCTGCAATGAGGCCACATCCATGTAGGGGCATCCGCCAGCTGGCGGACCGTGCCCACCAAGCGGGAGCGTGGCTCCCGCAGAACAAAGCGCAAGCATCGCACTCCAAAATCTCCATACTCAACCCGATGGTCCGCTTCTCCCGAACCCCTTGTTTGAGAGTACATAACTCATATGGCCTGTTCTTCCAGCGGTACTCTCAACCCTGAAAAATCTGATGGCGCGGCAGCATCAGAGGCCGCACTGAACCCTGAACGGCTACTCTGAAGCGTACTTGAGAAAACGAGCCTTATGCCGGTAGTCGAAGGTGGTATCGATGTCCACCAGTGAGCTCTTGATGAGGCGGGCATTGATGAATGTACGGTTCTTGAGATACAGGTAACCGATCAGCTCATCCCCGCCAGGATGAGCTTCATCCTCTCGTCTCAGAAACACTCTCTTGCCTAGAATCATCTTGGAGAGGAGAGCAATGGCTTGCTCCCTGGTTTCCAGCCGTTCTTTGATACCCAAGAGTCTCACCATAACGCCGTTGCCAAAGCGGACTCGCTCGGGCGAAAGTACCTCGATCACCGTTTCGTATGATTCGCGAGGAGCGAACGAACTGTCGATTCGTGAACCGAACGGTCGTTTTTTTGGATCAGTTGTCTTGTCAACGCGTACGGGATCTATGAAGCGGTAGGGCAGCTTCTCGATTCTTTTCTCCACCTCCAAGGCTTCCGTGGCCCGATCCAAGAATTCGAAGTCGTCCTCTTCAAAAAGATCCACGGTATCGACTCCGAGCTTCTCTTGTATGATGGGAAGAAAATCCCTGTTGAGCTCATAGCCGATGGAATTCCGATGGAGGTGTCTTGCCGCCCGAGCCGTGGTCCCGCTGCCCAAGAAAGGATCGAGGACCGTGTCGCCCACGAAGCTGAACATCTTGATGAGGCGCCGGGGCAGCTCATCGGGAAACGCGGCGAGGTGTGCTCGCTGCTTTTCGCCCGGGAAAACCCAGTGACCGGCGAAGTAGGTGTTCCACTCCTCGGTGGTGAGCCTGGAACGTTCTTTTCTCTCCTTTGAGACCGCAGGGGGCTTGCCGGGTTTGCGGAACACGAGTATGAACTCATAGTCCAGCTTGAGAATGCCATTCCTGGGGAAAGGGAATGATCCCATGATGGTGGCGCCACCGGTGGTATTCGTGGTGGTCAGCTTCTGCCAAATGATGGCGCCCATATAATCAAGGCCCACGGTCTCGCAGAATCTGATGATCTCCGTCCTTATGGGAATGACTTTGTATCTGCCGTAGTAGACGGATCGGGCGAACTGGTCGCCAATGTTGACGCAGAGACGGCATCCTTGCTGAAGGACTCGAAAAGCCTCACTCCAGACAAGATTCAAGTTGTTGATATACTGCTCGTACGTGTCATTGTAGCCGATTTGCGTCTCATCGCCGTAGTCTTTGAGTTGCCAGTAGGGAGGAGAGGTGATCACCAGATGCACGGATTCGTCTGGCACTTCCGCCATGTCTCGGGAATCGGCGAGGATGATGGTGTGTTTTGTGGGCATGATCTTGTGTCTACCTCGGAGTGCGTCTCGTTTCGTGCATTCGGGTTCGTTGATTCCCACGAGAATAAACCAACTGGGGTATCTACTTGACTCCAGCGACCACTACATGTTGTGGTTGTCAGAATCCGATGTCGTCGAGGTCGTCTCTCTCAGGAGACGACGCCGACGCCTTCAGCTCGACGCCGCGC
>JAUXFG010000243.1 GCA_030620115.1 Candidatus Fermentibacterota bacterium | reverse complement strand
CATCCCCAACTCCCTCCCCAACTTCGTCCCGAATCCCGCGTCGGACGCGGGATCCCGAACTTCCCCTCCCCCCCAACTCCTCCCCACGAATCCTCATCGGGATCCTCGTCGGGAACCTCGTCGAGCCCCCAGCTCCCCACTTCGATGTTGAATGTTCGATGTTCATTCCTCCGAATCCCCTTCCCCTCCCAGATTCTTCGGTCGCTCTGCTCCCTCAGAATGACACGTATTGGCATGCCATTCCGCCCACGACCTCTCTCATTCTGAGCGACCCCAAGGAGCGAAGAATCTTCTCCTGCATCCTTCCTCATCTGAACGCTCTCCTCCTCCCCTCCTTCTCCCAACCTCCATCATGAGCTTCGTCGAGTCCGATCCAAGTTCCTTCCATGAATGGTCCCGCCGACTGGCGGGCCTTCCAACGATAGTCACTGCGAGAAGCGGAGCGACGCGGCAGTCTCATTCGCAACAGGGATTGCTCCGCCCGCGCTCGCTGCGGTCTCATTTATCCTCCCCCGCGTAGTAGACCCAGCGTTTCGCACTCCCGAGCAGCACCAGTGTGAGACCGAGCAAGACAAGAAAAAGCACCCAGGCCAATGCTGATGCATAACCCATGTGATGAAATCGAAATGCGGTGTTGTAGAGATAGAGCATGTAGAAGAGTGAGGCGTTGCCGGGTCCTCCCTGTGTCATGACGAATGGCTGCACGAAGATCTGAAAGGCGCCGATGATACCCACGATCACGTTGAAGAGGATTACTGGAGTGAGTTGAGGGATGGTGATATGGATGAGCTGTCGACCGGAACCTGCACCGTCCAAACGTGCGGCTTCATAGAGTGCCGGGTCGACTCCCTGGAGACCCGCCAAGAAGATCAGCATGGGAGCACCGATGTTCCACAGCATCATGAGGACGAATCCGGGCACGATCCAGAACTCGCTCTGAAGCCAGCCCTGCCCCAGGATCGCCCGCCAGATGATCCCAAGCGCCACGAGATTCACAATCACAGGCATGTAGAAGATGGTGCGGAAGATGGCGAGTTGCTTGTTCACCAGGACTGCGAGCCCCAGGGAAAGCGCCAGAGAGAGCGGTACATACATGAGGGCGAAGCGGAGAGTGACCCCAATCGACTGCCAGAAGTTCCCATCGCCCATCATGCGGATGTAGTTGTCGATGCCGGCCCATCGGGCTTCTGCGATTGGGCGAATTGGGGTCCAGATGGTGAATGAGAGGGCCAGAGAGGCGAGCATGGGCCCCAGAATGAAGACCAGGAAGCCGATACCCCACGGCGCGAGGAAAAGGTAGCCTGCGCGCTCCTCACGGCGCTGGAGGGGGGATCGAAGCTTCTCCCTTTTCCGCCAGAAGAGGATGAGTGGGAGCACAAGCAACAAGACCAGCACACCGAATAGGAGGAGTACAGGAGCCTGTGACCGTGCCTGCTCCGATCGTTGTCGCGCCAGAAAGCCATTCACCTCCTTGGCCATGAGACGGCAAGCGACTTCCGGCTCATACTTCTTGTGGAGAAGACAGCCCTGGAGATACTGCTGGACCACGCTTTCCATCTCCCGCCAGTTGGCGAGTACCGGCAGGAATCGTGCGTGCTCGAGCACATCCAGGAACACCTGCTCGCTGTCCGGAGGCACATCGGGTTTGAGAAAGTCGGCGCTGCAAGCAGCCGCCCTTAGGCCCGGAACGCCATTGCCGATGCGTGCCAGGGCCCGCGAAAGCTTCATGCCCGCGATTTTCCGGATGAATTCGTACACAAGCT
This sequence comes from Candidatus Fermentibacterota bacterium, assembly GCA_030620115.1. Classification (GTDB taxonomy): domain Bacteria; phylum JAFGKV01; class JAFGKV01; order JAFGKV01; family JAFGKV01; genus JAUXFG01. The sequence continues at coordinate 2,647 of JAUXFG010000243.1, read as the reverse complement.
GTGGATGCTTGGTGTAGCGGACCCCCACATACGAACGCATGGCGATGGACGTGGCCTCATGGCGCCCGCGGGGTAAGGGGCAAACATCCCATGCAAAATCCTTGATCTCCTTGAAACGGTAAACTTCCCAGTAACCCACCGGACCATAGAGCGCAACATTGCCTTCCTGGAAGCTCCCACGGGTGAGTTGACTTTCATAGGTAGCGTGAAGGGCCACGCCTTCCTTGTGAAAGAGATCATACAAGAACCGGACTGCCCCCACTGCTTCTGGTGAATCGAGCAAACATGTGGTCATGTCGTCGTTCAGGAAGCGACCTCCGTTTTGCCAGATCCAGGGTGCAAGGGCCTGGAGCCACTCGGTGATGGCGATTCCGTACTGGCCCGGCCTCGTACATGCCCTGGTGATGTTGAGGAGATCATCCCATGTCCATCCTGGTTGAGGGTAGGGGAGCTGCTCTTTGTCGAAGATGTCCTTATTGAAGTACATCACGTATGGAGTGAATGTGGATGGCAAGCCGTAGAGGTGCCCGCCCGGGCCTCGGAACGCGTTGAGCGGTCCGGGGAAGTACTCCTCCGGGTTCCAGGTAGGGTCATTGTCGAAATAGGGCTGGAGATCGAGGAGGATGTCATCATCGAGGAACGAGGACAGTTCAGTGACGTCGATCCACGTGATATCCAGTGGCTGACGCGCAGCCAACATGATCTTCAGCTTGGAGAGATTGTCACCGCCGCCCTTCTCGGAGAGGAAGGTCATGCGTACGCCCGGATGCTCGTCCTCGAATTCTCGCCCCAGCTCGAGGAGATCAGCCCATGTATCCCACGTGGGCTCGAAGATCATGACCCTGATCTCGATCTCATCAGCCTCTGTGACCCATGACACAAGACTAAGAAACAGAGCAAGAATCAAGGATCGTCGCATTGCAATCCGTATCCCACGACCTCCTCCCTTTGCCTGTCTCTTAGGCTTCACCCATAACACTGTAGCTATTCCCTCTCCTCCCCAACATCATCGGGATCGGAATCGCTATCGAAATCAGCCAATCCGTAGTTCCTGCTTTGATCACTCATCCCCTCTCCCTTCACAACTCACAAATCAACGATTCCGATCTTCCCCCAACCTCTGAACCCCCGAACCATGAACCCTCACTCCATATGTAAGCAGGCCCATAAGGCGCGTCAACTATGGCCGCTGTTCAACACATGTCATTCTGAGTAACGTAGGTCGGGTTAGCGCAGCGTAACCTGACATTCCGGCTGCGGAAACGGGTGGAGGCTATCTCAAGAGATCAGTTACATGCCAAGATCTACGCCCGGAAATACATTCGATTCAAGCAATGTTCTGATTTCAGCGATGTCCCGTTCCTAGACTGTCATCGGATGAGTATCAGCTTTCCGGAGCGTTCGATTCCACGTGACTCAACGCGGTATGTATACACTCCGGGCGGTACGATCCCGCCGGCTTCATCATGGCCATCCCACCTAATCTCATGTAGGCCCGTTTCCATCTCGTCGTCGGCCAGCGTCCTGACCAGTTTTCCTGCCAGGTTGTAAACGTTCAACCGAACATGGCCGTTCGCGCTGAGATCGAGTTTCACCGTCACCTCATCGCTGAATGGATTGGGATGCACCCCGTGGAGCGCGAGTTCTGAGGGGAATACCGTCACACTCACCGGCCCGTGGAGGGTCTCGTGCCCCTGAAAGTCGATATCCGCCAGCCTGTAGGAGTAGCTACTCCCAACCACAATATCTTCATCCGCATATGTGTAATCATGTCTCATACTGCTATTGCCGGCACCGGGAATGATCGCATCGGTGATGCGCACGTACGCGCTGGCGGTTTCAAACGACCGATACACATGGAATCCGAAGTTCTCGTGTTCGGACAAGGTTGTCCATCGTAGGATTACCCCTCCCTCCTCCACCGATGCAGTGAATCCGGTCAGTTCAACAGGAATCAAGAACCCGCTGAACACGTAGGCCCGACCGGCATAGCCCGGATTCGATCCGGGGTCTTCCCCAAGGGCCCCGACCACAACGTCATCGTACCCGTCTCCGTTTACATCCCCCGCATCGGAAACGGAGAATCCGAAATGACCACCGACCACCTGGTTGGGAGAGGTCAGCGTATACATGACCTGTGCGGTACTCGTTGTCGGCGTCATGCTCTGCAGAAGAAAGTATGACAGCAACACCACTTTCCCCCATAGCACCCCCGAACTCCCGTCTGATTTCGCTACCATAGCAATCATGTGATCCTCCTTATGGTTATAGCTTGCATTTCTCTACGGCAGTCTACCGCAATCCTTCGTCCGACGCGAGACCGAGAATATGCCTGCGGTCTTCCTCGGTCGTAAGCCTTGCATGTCCGGCCATTTCGGACGTTTCGCGACGACCCCCGGTGAGACATGCAGGCTAGATGGCGGGAGCAACCCTTGATCTGTGATGAATGAAGATGTCGCATAACTGCCTCCCATGAATCAATAAGAAACATTTGGCGTCGCCAGGCACAAGGATTCTAACCCGGACTTCTCACCGGGTCTCATGGAATCTGAGCGGAATCTGAGCGGGCCTGCATATTCCGAGGCAAGTTTACCACCGATTCCGACGGAAAGTTACCACCGATTCCGATTGAAGTTTACCACTGATT
>JAUXFG010000100.1 GCA_030620115.1 Candidatus Fermentibacterota bacterium | reverse complement strand
GTGTCACAGGTCAAGGGCTGACTCCGCCCTCCATCTTGTGTGTAAGATGATCGAGATTTACCTATCAGTTGGCGATGAGAGAATAGAGGTTCGCTATGCGGAGGGTGTCCATACCTATGCACAGGAAGCCATCGCCAGGGCGATAGCCTATCTATAGCTCTGCCCTGCCTCTGGAATGCTACTCTTCTCTGAGCACCACCGGGAGTTGGGTTAGTGATTCCCGCGTCGCATAATGATCAGCGATCTCTGCGGGAGTGAGTGCATCAGCATAGACGCGGATTTCCACGAGCCTGCCGTCCAGTGGGAAAGATTCATCGTCGTCAAGATAGGCTCCTATAACATAGAAGGCTTTCTCAGGGTAGAGTACTGGGCCGGATTGCTCTTTTGACTCCGCTGCCAACTTTCCATTCACATAGAGCTTCATCACCGAGCCATCATACGTTCCCACGAGATGGTACCAGTGGCCCATCTCCAATGGGGTCTCGGACGTGAGATAAGTCAGACAACCATCACCATCATCGGCTCCTTTGCTCGAGATGGCAAAGCTTGGCCTATCATCACTGTAGCCGAGGATCCACCCTTTCTCGAAGCCTCCGTTATCTTGCACGGCGCCGATTATGCCGCCCCATTCTGAACCACGAAAAGGGAGCACCCACGCCTCAGCCGTCAGGTTCTTGACAGGCAGGCCGCCACTGGAAATGTCGTCAGTGAGAAGGATATTGCCAGTCTCGCCATCAAACTCGAGGCCTTGCACATCTTGGCTCTCAAAGGCCTCGACCTTTCCCCGGATGGTCCCATTCAGTGAGCCGGCCTGATCCAGGACGGTGACTCCGGAGATGTGTGTCGAGTCCAAGCTCCAGTGACCGATGAGGCTGGACACGGGTGATGTTGGTTGCTCTGCCTTCTGGCCACATGATACCACAAGGAGAGGAAGCACAAGCATTGCCAGAACTGGCAGCCTTGCTAGGACAAAACGAATGGCATCTCGATTTGAGCATAACATGAGAAATCCTCCTTTCTGTAGGTCACTCTAAGATAGCAGAGCCGGCGTTGCTGTGCAACGATCCCGGAGGGAAGGGACGGGCTCATTTGGCGATCGCAGGCAGGGTAAGATCGCAGGCAGGGACGCCTGCGCCACTGAGCTTCGCCACTGATTCTTGTTACTGATCTGGTCCATTTGATGCGGCGAGGCCATCCCGGTTTCTGCCGGACGTTGCAGTCCCGAGGGAAGCGGGATTGGTAAAAAGTCAGGGGCAAGTGTGGGCTCCTTTGATTTTCCGCGCGGACTCTTCCAAACCCCCGTATCGCAGGGTCAAGTGGGTTATTTGTCCCTTGTTGTTCTTATGGAAGACTATCTTGTCATCGGCGGGTTTGCGGAAGAAGGCATTTTCTGATTCATGGTGGAATATGGCCTTGCTTCCGCCGCTGGCTTGGACCAGGAGTGTTTCACCTTGATGTTGGATTGTGAGAATAATCCCCGGTGCAAGCTGGTATTGTCCCTCGCAGGCCGAAAGGATGTCAGGATCAATGCCTGACACAGTGGGCCGGCGCGGCGTTTTGTAGTCTTCGGCGAAGACTATGGCAGCCAGATCCTTGGCGAGGCCTGCGGTGTTTATTTCCTCAAGGTTGCTCAGGACGATGATGCAGAGTTTCTCATCGGGGTAGTGACCGAGGTACGAGCTGAAGCCTTCGACTCCTCCACCATGTCCTATCAATCTGCGGCCGAACTGCTGAGCGATTCCGACGCCATATCCATAGTTCGCCAAGAACGGCGTGAACATGAACATCGCTTCAAGGTTCTTGTTTGAGATGATCTTCTCGCTGTGGAGCGCTTGATCCCAGAGCCAGAGATCCTCCACTGTTGATTGGAGCCCGCCGGCAGCGCGAATAGTACTCATGTCAAGGAACTCAGCGTTCACCAGCTCGTCATGCAGGAGAACATAGCCGACTGCGTGATCCTTTGGCTCTTCGGCGTGATAATGATAGCCGCTGTTTTTCATCCCAAGCGGTTTCAAGATATTCTCCGCAACGAACGTCTCGTAGGTCCTCCCAGTGATTTGCTCAATGATGTATCCCAACAAGATATATCCTGAATTGCTATAGCTCTGTTGTTCTCCAGGATGGAAGTCCATAGGTTTGTCTTTGAAGAGATCGACAATGTTGTCGACGGTCATGTGTGATTTGGCGAGTGTGCGCCAGTGGAGATGATTCGTGTAGTTCGGAATTCCCGAGGTGTGATTGAGGAGATGGTGAATGGTTACCTGTTTCCATGCGAGGGGGCAGTCAGGCAGGTATGAACCGATCGGCTCATGAAGATGTAGCCTCCCTGTCTCTTGCAACAGGAGTATCGCCACGGCAGTGAACTGCTTGGTAATGGAGCCCACAAGGAACTCGGTCCGTGATGTGTTGGGGATATCGCGATGGCGATTCGCAAGGCCATAGCCTTTGCGCAGGAGCACCTTGCCGTCGCATCCCACGAGGATCGCCCCACTGAATCGATGAAGATCAACGAGGGCCTGGACATGAAAATCGATCTTGGAGGCAATGTCTGATTTGTGATCTTGTCTATTCATCTCCGGTCTCCCTGGGTTAAGATCCACTGGAGTCCGCGGGCGTGGCCATGATCTCGAGAAATGGTCGAACTCTCATCAATCGGGTAATGTACATCTCCGGCACATCCATCTCCATACTGGATACAACGATGACCGATCGTCGAGTAAGGAGGAACTGTCAAGAGTTCTATGAAAAGTCTGAAAGTGACACCTGATGGGATGTGAAGACTGGGTGTCGCGTGTCGGGTGTCGGGGAGGATACCATGAGTCTGAGCTGTAGCGATTCCGGGTACGGCTCCTCCCGCGTACGCGGGTCTTGCTCTACTGCTTGGGATTGAGCAACGCGACACTCGACACTCGACACGCGAGGAGAGAAGTCCGGGTCATGGCATGTTGAGTATCAGCTCTCCGATTGTCGCTTGACAATATGGAACTGAACTCGCGAAATAGCCGTGTGAATCTCAATGCGAGGAAAAGAGCATGGCGAGACAAACCATTCTTGTGGTGGAAGATGAAGAGGACATCCTCGAACTGGTGAGGTACAACCTTTCCGGGGAAGGCTATGGTGTCCTTGCCGTCCAAACAGGAGAGGCGGGCCTCTCGACCGCAAAGAGGGAGCATCCTGACCTTGTCATCCTCGATCTCATGTTGCCGGGCATTGACGGTTTGGACGTGTGCAGGGAACTGAAGGCTTATGCGAGTACACGGAGTATCCCTATCATCATCCTGACGGCCAAGGGGGAGGAGGCGGATATCGTTGCCGGTCTCGAGTTGGGGGCGGATGACTATATAACCAAACCATTCAGTCCTCGGATCCTCATGGCCAGGATCAAGACGGTGCTCCGGCGAAAGACCAAAGAATCAGTGAATGAGATGGCCGATATTTCGATCCACAATATCATGATTCGACCCGGGCGGCACGAGGTTACTGTGGATGACCAACCGATCCCTCTCACGTCAACTGAGTTCAAATTGCTTCATCTCTTAGCCAGACACCCCGGGTGGGTATTCACGCGGTACCAGATTGTTGACGGGGTACATGGGGACAACTATCCTGTCACTGATCGCTCCATAGACGTTCAGATCGTGGGCCTTAGAAAGAAGCTTGGCTCGGCGGGGAAATTCATCAAGACGGTGCGCGGCGTAGGCTACAAGCTCGAGGGATGACCAGTGATGAGAAAACGGCTCTTCTGGCGGATTTTTCCGCCCCTTGTTATTATCACCATCGTGTCGTTGGCAGCACTGACGTGGTATGCATCCACGGCTCTGCGCCAATTCCACCTGGATCACGTTGCCTTGGACCTCGAGGCCCAGGCGCATCTACTCACGCCGCAGATGTCGGACCTTTTGGACGATGGGAATCCTGCGCGTCTTGATTCGCTCTCCAAACAGCTTGGGAGCCGGGCCGGAACACGCCTTACCATCATACTTCCCAGTGGGCGCGTCATCGGAGATTCGGAGGAGGCTCCTGAGACCATGGACGATCATAGAGACCGGCCGGAAGTGCGGGCAGCACTGGCTGGGGCGATTGGTCGATCTGTTCGGTTCAGTCATACGCTCCAGAAAACCCACATGTACGTCGCCCTTCCGGTGCGCTCAGACGGGAAGGTCATCTGTGTGCTAAGAACTTCGAGGCCGGTGACCTCTATTCGAGAGACTCTACGCACACTCTATGACGATCTCTTGCTTGGCAGTATGGTCGTAGCTTTACTGGCTGTGGTGGCGGGGATCTGGGTGTCCAGGAGAATCAGTAGACCTCTTGAGGAGATGAAGCGGGGAGCTGAGCGGTTTGCGCGTGGGGATCTAGATAGCAGACTCCCCGTGTACGGCACAGAGGAGATGGCCGCTCTGGCGGAGACCATGAATCAGATGGCCGCTGAGCTGAACGATCGAATTCAGAAGGCCGTGCAACAACGAAATGAGCTCGAAGCCGTGCTTTCCAGCATGGTGGAGGGAGTACTCGCTGTGGATAATGAGCAGCGGATCATCAGCATGAACGAGGCTGCTGCACGGCTTCTTGGCACGAATCGAGACCGAGCACAGGGTCAACATCTCTTGGAGGTGATCAGGAATGCTGACCTCGAACGCTTCATTGAGAAGGCACTCTCCAGTTCGGAGCCGGTCGAAGGAGAGGTCACACTTCGGAGTCTCGGCGAGCGATTCGTGCAAGCCTACGGTTCCATTCTGACCGATTCCCAGGGGAAGGAGTTCGGAGCTCTGGTAGTCTTGAATGATATCACGAAGCTTCGACGATTGGAGGGTGTGCGTAGGGAATTCGTGGCCAATGTCTCGCATGAGCTGAGAACACCTGTTACCTCCATCGAGGGCTTCATTGAGACGCTACTTGATGGGAGATCCCACACACCTGAGGATACGAAGCGTTTCCTGGAAATCATCTCTAGGCATGCTGACCGGCTTGGAACCATCATAGATGATCTCTTGAGTCTTTCCAGGATCGAACAAGAGGCTGAGGCCGGCACAGTCGAGCTGGAGGAGACTCAGCTTGAGTCAATCCTTCTCGGTGCGCTCCAGATATGTGAGGTCATTGCATCTGAGAGACAGATAGAGATCCAGCTCATATGCAGCGATAGGATCAACGTACGCGCGAACGGTGCTCTCTTGGAGGAGGCGGTGGCCAACCTCATGGACAATGCCATCAAGTACAGCGATCCCGGAAGCCCGGTGACCATTGAAGCTTCTCAGTCTGAAGACGAGGTGGTGATACACGTCCGCGACAAGGGCTCTGGCATTGAGGAAGAGCATCTCTCCCGCATCTTCGAGCGTTTTTATCGGGTCGACAAAGCCAGGAGCAGGAAGCTTGGCGGCACTGGGCTTGGCCTATCCATCGTGAAGCACATAGCCCAAGCACACGGAGGTTCAGCTGCTGTGGAGAGTATCCCAGGACAGGGCAGCGTCTTTTCCATCCATCTTCCCAGATTGTAGATCCGCCTTCGGCGGGCTGAGGCTACAGCGCAAAAGAGGATGCTCTCGGATAATCGTCCTTTGTGATGGGCTTGTACGTTCCGAGAGGCTGATCTCCCCCATTCCTGAGTGGCGTCACATTGCTCTGGGATTTCTCTGCAAGGTTGCATTTTCCTATCCTGCGCCGTCGTGCCGTCAAAGACGCCAATACGCAAGATCGTATTGGTTGCTCACAATCTTCTAACAATCTGCTCATCTTCCTCTAACGATCTCCTTGTATCATTCCCGTCGAAGTCCTTTGGGGACAGATGCATAACGCATAGATGGTGTTTGCGCTGGATCTGATCGCGTTTGCGGTCCACCGACAATCGGGAACGGAAAGGGGGTCAAAAGGCGAGAAGTTGGTCGCATTCAGTGTTGCTCAGTGTTTCAGGCTGTGTACCAACCAAATTCGATGGAGTATTGTATGAACAAAACAGTCGGTTGTTTGTTGATTACGGCGTTTTTCATTTCAACGATGGCCATTCCCGATGCCTGCAAGGCCGGAACATGGGATAGCCTCACGCTGAGCGGTGATTTCCGCTACCGGCATGAGATGATCTCCGATGATGCCAGCGTTGATGACGGAGGGGACACCTACACTCGTCAGCGTCAACGCATACGTGCCCGCGTTCTGCTTCATGCCAATGTGACAGAAAGCATAGACTTTGATCTGAGACTCGCCACCGGATCGGATGATCCCGTTTCCACAAACCAGACCTTAGGGAGCGGATTCAGCAGCAAGGGCGTCCAGCTCGATCTCGCCTGTTTCGATCTCCACCCGGACCGGATGAAAGGCCTCCACATCGTGGGTGGAAAGATGAAGAACCCATACCATCGTCCTGGAAAAGCCGGGCTCATCTGGGATGGCGATCTCACGCCTGAAGGTCTTGCTATCAAGTACAAGTCATCCATGGGGGAAACAGGAATCTTTCTCAACTCCGGTGGTTTCTGGGTGAGTGAGATCAAGACCGATTCGGATGTTTTGCTTTTCGGTGGTCAAGGTGGGGCTACCTTGGAGATTGGCGCCGCCACGCTCACCGTGGGCGCCGGCATCTACTCCTATACCGAGGCCGAGGATAACTTGGGTCAGGACTATGACGAATTAGAGGGCCTGGCTGAGCTCGGGTTCAAGTTCGGGAACGTTCCCGTAACCGTCCTGGGGAACTATGTCGTCAATAGCGCTGCCGACACCGAAGACACGGGCATGCTCGCCGGATTCACGGCAGGTAAGAGGAAGGCGCCCGGCTCGTGGGACCTCAAAATTCTCTATGAGAGCCTGGAAACCAACGCAGTCTATCCCGAGTTCACGGATTCCGACTTCGGAGGCGGGGGAACCGATGCAAAGGGCCTTATTCTGGGCGCCGGGTATTGTCTCATGGAGAAGGCCGATCTCTGCGCGACCTATTTCCTCAATACCAAGAATATCGCCGAAGGCGAGGAAGAGGAAGACTATAATCGTCTACAGATAGATTTCAAGTTCAAGTTTTAGAGAGGAATTGGGAGGAATTTCGAAATGCGGGATTGCGAACATCGAACATTCAACGCCCAACGTCGAATGGAAGAAGGGGGATTGCGAAATGTGGTAATGGGAGAAGAGAGCGTACAGCGTCTAGCGCGCAGCGTTTAGATGACGGAACGAGAAGCCAGGAGAGATTCTTCGCTTGCGCTCAGAATGACAGTGGTTTGAGGCAGAAGGATGGGAGTGTGTGTCATTCTGAGGGAGCGGAGTGACTGAAGAATCTGACAATCTGGGGAGGGGATGGCAGATCAGGAAAGCTCTCAATAAGTCAGTGCAGCATCGGAGAAATCCCCCTCAATCCCCCTTTAGCAAAGGGGGAGGAGGTCGGATGCACGGGCTTATTGAGAAGCTACCAGATCAGGGACCAAAGACACAAGGAAAAGGAAGGAAACGCACATGAACTGGAAACTACTTAGTATTATCGGGCTTTCTTTTGTGCTTATCGGTAGTGCAGTTGCTGACGAGAGGATCGCCATTGATGGTTCCACCACAGTGGGGCCCATTGCCAAGGCATTTTCAGAGTACTACATGGAGCAGAATCCAGGGGTGAATATCACGGTTAGTGAGTCGGGGAGTGGCAACGGCGCAAAGAGCCTGATCAACGGGACATGTGATATTGCCGATATGTCACGATTCATGAAGGACAAGGAGTTCAACGCGGCGGTGGAAGCCGGCGTTTTCCCCGTTGCCCATGTCGTGGCCATGGACGGTATCGCGGTTTTGGTCCATCCCAGCAATCCGATCTCGGGTCTATCGGTGGAGCAGGTTCGTGATATCTACCTGGGCACTGTTACGAATTGGAAGGAGTTGGGCGGGCCGAACAAGAAGATCATAGCAATCAGCCGAGACACCAACAGCGGCACCTACGAGACCTTCGCGAAGCTGGTGATGAACAAGCAGAAGATGGCGGCAAGCGTTGAATATGTCGGCTCCAATGGTGGCGCTCGGCAGCGGGTTCAGACCACACCAGCGGCTATTGGATACGTGGGGCTCGGGTTTATCGATCATACGGTCAAGCCTCTGAAGATCAACGGTATCGAGCCAACCATGTTGACCGTTTCCAGCGGCACCTATCCCATTTCACGTCCACTGTTCATGTTCACGAATGGCTATCCAGAGCTTGGCGGTCATCTGCACGCGTTGGTGACGCTGCATCTTAGCCCCAATGGCCAGGAGATTATTGAGGCCATCGGGTTCGTGCCGGTGACGTCGTATTAGCGGGGAATGGGTGATAGACGATAGGTGATGGGGAGCGGAACAGCTTCATGAGACTGTTGGAGCAGGAGGATAGAGCGGGAATTTGGAGCCGCACATCCGGCGGTCGCAAAGCAAGTCTGCTCCTTTCCAAGAGTGCCGGCCGCCATAAGCGGCGGGCCTCCATTATAGGACATGGATTCTTGCTCACCATCACATCCCTATCCGCAGTCGCCATCCTTTTCATCTTCTACTTCATCTTCAGAGACGCCCTGCCCTTTTTCCAGCTCCGTGGGCTCACGGAGTTCTTTTCGAGCTCTCGATGGTACCCATCCGGGGAACCGTCCGAGTTTGGAGCCCTTGCAATTTTTGCCGGCAGTGGGCTCGTCACTCTGGGCGCGGTGATGGTCTCAGTCCCATTGGGCATTGCCGCGTCCATCTGCCTCAGCGACGTACTCCCATTTCATCTGCGTCAAATGGCGAAGCCGGTCATCGAGATACTGGCCGCCATTCCCTCAGTTGCGTATGGATTCTTTGCGCTTGTTGTCCTTGCGCCTATGCTTCAGGAGCAGGGGGGGCAGATACTTTCGATTGTCGTATATGTAGTGGGCCTTCCACTTCTCTTTCTTGGCGCGACGGTGCTGGGAGATCTATTCTCGCAGCGTTTGGCGGGCACGCATCGGGGATTGATCAGGATCAGTACGACAGCGCTCCTTGTGGGCCTTGGGCTTCTTGCCCTCGCCTTGCTTGGGAGAAGATTGACGGGTCTGGAGATCTCCAGCGGCACCAATGCGCTCAATGTATCTCTTATCCTCGGCATTATGGCACTGCCGACAGTAGTCAGCGTTTCAGAGGATGCTCTTCAGGCAGTGGGCCGAGAGCTCCGCGAGGGGAGCTATGCATTAGGCGCGACAAGGGCCGAGACAATGATGAAGGTGGTGCTCCCCGCGGCGAGCAGTGGGATTCTGGCTGCGGTGATTCTCGGAGTCATGCGCGCCATAGGGGAGACCATGGTGGTATGGATGGCCTCGGGAAACGCTGCGCAGATTCCTCATCCATGGTACAACTATCTCGAGCCGATACGGACATTGACGGCCACCATAGCCGGAGACATGGGCGAGGCTGATCATGTCACTGGATCGGCTCGGTATCATGTGCTCTTCGCCATGGCTGCTTGCCTGCTTCTCATTTCCTTCTTCAGCAATCTGGCAAGCGAGACGGTGAGAAGACGAGCCATGAGAAAAACCCAGGGGACGTGAGGTGCGGCTTAGAACTCGCAAGCTCTTGGATCGCTCGTTTAGTGGGCTTGGTTTCCTTTCAATCGGGTTTATGGCTGCATCCCTCCTGGTCATCCTTGCCCCCATATTCGGGCGGGGGATGGGAGCGGCAGTCTTCCAGGGGACCATCGAGCATCGGCGCCTGATGATGGAGAAATTCCATCGCGGTGATAGGGATATGATCGAAGCTGAATTGGATCAGGTCAGAGCCGCCCGGGCCCCGGTGTACGATATGATAGCAGCATTCAAGGAAGAACCCCAAAGGCTCAGTTTCGGAGATAGGATTCAGCGTCGGAAATCGATGCGAGAAGTCGAGGATCTTGTCGTCGAGTTGTTAGGCCCTCTCCCTGGGAAGAAGAGACCCATTCTCATTCGCGATCAGTACGGGGAAACCAGATGGGATCAGGCGAAGGTCAAACTAGGGCGTCTTCTCTATATCGAGGAGTATGACTATTCGGACAGAGCTCAAATGGGGAGGAAAATCCTTGTCCCGCGGGAGCAGAAATTTCGCGGCACCTCGCTTCAGCCGCTATTTGCCTACGTGGAAGAGAACATGGAGCAAATGTTCCTTCCACGGACCACTTTCTATTGGCGATTCCTGTTCGACAGGTCCCTTGATGCGCACTTTTTCGGGGGCATTGGGCCTGAGGTGTTGGGCACGCTCTACCTGACAATAATGGCAATGATCTTCGCGATTCCCATGGGAATCATTGCGGCCATCTATCTGGTTGAGTATGCAGGCGACAGCTCAGGCATTCAGCTCCTTCGCACCTGCATAAGCTCCCTTGCCGGGGTTCCCAGCATCGTGTTTGGCCTTTTCGGGTTGGCGTTTTTCCTGAACACGCTCAGCATATCCGAATCAAAGAGCGTGTTGGCTGGATCACTGACCCTGGCTCTTCTTGTCTTGCCCACAGTGATCCGCGCTTCTGAAGAGGCGATCAGGGCCGTGCCCCACACCTATAGAGAGGCGGCCCTCAGCTTGGGGGCAGGGAAATGGTGGACCGTGGTGACCGTCATTCTCCCCGCGGCGCTTCCCGGCATTCTGACGAGTATTGTCATCAGCATGGGGCGGGCTGCGGGCGAGACTGCTCCCATCATCTTCACCGCTGCCGTGAGCGTGGGGCAGCCCCTCAAGTTTTGGGAGACCATCTCCCAGCCCACCCCTGCGTTGTCGTGGAACATCTACAACCTGGCCACAGAGCACGAGGCAGTGGATGAGATCCGACATATACAGTATGGCATGGTGCTTACCCTGGTCTTGCTGGTTCTTCTTCTTAATATCACGGCAATCGTTCTGCGGGCGAGGATTTCCAAGAAGCTGAGAGGATGAGGATGGTTAGCCCGCACTTCTCACCGACTATCTGCTCCAGCGTCGTATTTGGCAGTGCCTGCTTCGTTACGCTTCTTCGGACTCCTCGACGTATCGCAGGGGATACGACTGCGTTGTCCTCGGTCGCAAGCCTCGCAGCCAAAGCCAACTTCCCCGCTTCGCGACGAGAGCCGGTGAGAAATGCAGGCTAGAACATTGCTCTCGACCGTACGCCCACCAACAAGGCCGAGCTCTTTCCAGGAACCCACAGAAGCACATGTTTCAGCCCGCGAGTTCTCGGTTTTTTATCGAACAAATGAGGCGGTCAAGGAGGTCACCTTCGATATCCCGGTTGGACTGGTTACTGCAATCATTGGTCCAAGTGGGTGCGGCAAGAGTACTTTCTTGCGGGCCATCAACCGGATGAACGATTTAATCCCCGGCTGCTTTGCCCAAGGAAACCTGTTCTTCGACGAAACGGATATTTACGGTCGTGACGTGGATGCAGTGGCTCTGCGCCAACGGGTTGGCATGGTGTTCCAGAAGCCCAATCCCTTTCCTAAATCGGTGTTCGACAATGTGGCCTACGGGCCACGGCTCCAGGGCATCAAGAACAAAGGGAAACTGGCCCAGATCGTGGAGCACAGCCTGCATCGAGCAGCGATATGGGATGAGGTCAAGGATCGGCTGGGGCAGAATGCGCTTGGCCTTTCGGGCGGGCAGCAACAACGACTCTGCATCGCTCGCGCATTGGCCGTAGACCCGGAGGTCTTGCTCATGGACGAACCGACCTCCGCACTGGACCCCCAGTCTACCGCAAGGATCGAGGATCTTATTGGTGAGCTGCGGGGCAGGTACACCATCGTCATTGTCACCCACAACATGCAGCAGGCTGCTCGGATCAGCGATTTGACCGCCTTCTTCTACGAGGGGGTGCTCGTGGAATTTGGGAAAACGAATGCCTTGTTCACCAAGCCCACGAAGAAACAGACCGAGGATTACATCACGGGGAGATTCGGATGAGTAGCCAGGGAATGAGGATGCAGGAGAGAGGACAGACAACCGAGAACTGACAGCTTCACTTCCGAGCACGATACGGAGGGTTGAATCATGGGAAAGCATTTGGAGCGGGAACTTGGGCGACTCAAGCGTCAGATTCTGGCATTGAGCGCGGTTGTTGAGGAAAGCGTTCAGCGGGCGGTTGATTCGATTCAGAACCGGGATGCCGATTTGGCTCGGCATGTGATTCAAGCAGATGAGAATATCGACCAGATGGAGGTCGATATCGAAGAGGAGTGCCTGAAAATCCTGGCCCTCCATCAGCCCGTGGCCATTGATCTTCGATTTATTGTCGCGGTATTGAAGATCAACAACGATCTCGAACGAATCGGGGATCTGGCCGTGAATATCGCTGAACGCGCTTTGTTCCTGGCCACGCGGGGTCGAACCGCACCGTTCTTCGATTTCCAGGGCATGGCTCGGCTTGTGCAGCAGATGCTCAAGGACAGTCTCGATGCCCTGGTGAACATCGATCCCTCCTTAGCAAGGAAGGTATGCATTTCTGATGACGAGGTTGATGAGATGAATCGGCAGATGTTCAAAGAAGCAGAAGAGATGTTTCGCCAGCAACCAGAGGGATCTGACGTCTTGCTTCATACGCTGAGCATCAGTCGTCATCTCGAACGAATCGCTGACCTCGCGACGAACATCGCCGAGGATGTCATCTATATGGCCGAAGGCGACATCGTCCGCCACCAAACCGAGGATTTCCTGGCCCCTTAGCCCGAACTTCTCACCAGCTTTCGACTGCAACCGCCGATATGGCATCCCGCGTCCGACGCGGGACTGCGTTATGCTCCTTCGGACTCCTCGATCCCGCGTCGGCCGCGGGACAGCCACAGCCAACTACACCGCTTCGCGACGAAAGCCGATGAGAAGTGCGGGCCAGGATGCATGGATTGAGGAAATGGGTCATGAGGAATTGCTGGATCTCAAGATCATGGACTGCAGGATTGCGGGAGAGATGGTTAGGGCATCATTGGATTTCGTTATGCTGGATGTCGGGATTGCCAGAAGAGCTGACAGGGCACTGCCGGATCTCGAATTTCTGGATTACCGGATTGCGGAAATGGGTCGAGATGAACAGTTGGATCTCCCGATGCTGGATGTCTGAATGGCGGGATCAGGATCTGTGATCTGAAGAAGACAGCGTGCGGCGTTCAGATGAGAGAAGAGGCGGCAGGAGAGATTCTTCGCTTCTTGTAGTCGCTCAGAATGACAGGGGTAGGGCGCAGAATGCCATGTTCTATGCATCATTCTGAGGGACTGGATCGTCCAGAGAATCACAAGTGCACGATCCCAAGGCGTATCCGTTTACGGGTTGAAAGGTTCATAGGTTCAGGGTTCACCGGGAATCGAACCGCTGATTCGTGGGATCTGAAAGGTCCCGCTTCCAGCGGGAAACTCTGAACCCGTGAACGCTTACACATAACCCAAGCTGACTTCAGGCAACCCTGAACGGTGAACGCTGAACCCGTGAACGGCTCCCATAAATCCTCATCATTTCTGCTATTCTGAGCGGTTGGTTCGTTTCAGTGTTGACAGAAAGTTCGGCATGCCGTACTTTTCACGGTGTAACGAAAAATGATGGGTCAGAGTCTGGAGATTTGACCAACTATGGTAGCGAACGCAAAGCTTCGGACGAAATTCTCGATCAGAGCATTGGATGGGCCGTATGCAGAGTGAGAAGACGCTGAGCGCGAGTCAGGAAGATTATCTCGAAGCAATCTTTCATATTGCTCGCGAGAAGAAAGTAGCCCGGTCCAAGGAAATCGCGCAACGATTGAAGGTCGGGAGTTCTTCTGTCACCGGGGCACTCCATGCTCTGGCGGACAAAAACATGATAAATTATGCGCCTTATGATATTATCACACTGACGTCACAAGGTGAAAAAACAGGCCGGGAAATTATTAAGCGTCATACTGTTCTAACTGATTTTTTTGTAAAGATACTATGTATTGAAAAGGAAGAAGCCGAAGATACTGCCTGTAAAATGGAACATGCGGTT
>JAUXFG010000101.1 GCA_030620115.1 Candidatus Fermentibacterota bacterium | reverse complement strand
CTCAACCCGTGTGACGAGGCCAGTGCATCCACATCCAACGTGAACTCATTCCATGTGTTGTTCGTATAGCTGCTCCCATTCAGGTCATATACTTTCGTGAAGCTGCCGCCGCCATTGCTCGAGAAGTACACGCCATCTTGTGTGTGCGTCTCGTCTCCGAACTCCTTCCACCAGAAACCTAGCTCCACCTGGCTTTCTCCTGATAGATCAAGGTGTAGCCATGCCTCGTTCTGCGAGAATCCCCCACTGGTGGCGTCGTCCATAGTCAAGTGATACGAGCCGCCATGCGGCGTGTTCGTGCTCAGGATACGGATCCGCCCGTCACCGGTAGAGTTCGTGACCCAATACTGATCCAACGAGCCTGTTTCAAAGTCCGTGCTGTACGGAACACTCGCATAGTTGGTCGACGAACCACCGACAGCCGCCGATGCATCAACCATCCCATAGCCGCTGTAGCGATCCCAACCCGTACCTGACTCAACGCTCACCACATCCACCGCAGTATCCACCACGCGCTGCCGTATCTGTGCCGGCGTATATGACGAATTCGCAGCCTTGATGAGTGCGCAGATCCCCGCCACATAAGGCGTCGCGCAGGATGTACCGTTGAACCATTTGGAGTAGTCGCTCGCATCATACCCACCGCTTCCTCCAATATCGGTGGTCGGAAGGATAGTCGGCGCAATAACGGCGACCGCGCCAGCCGCGTCCTGGGTACTGGACCCATAGTTGGACCCCCACCATCGCTCCCCATCACATGTATACCCGTTGGGATCGGTATTCACGCCAGAATTCACCTCGGAGCTGCTGCTACTGCTCCGTTTCCGTTCACCGCAGGGTGAAGCAGCGCCAATGCCCATCACATATTGATTCACCGCTGGGTAGCTGATGGTGCTGGCGTTTTCATTGCCGGTTGCCGCCACAAGGATGACTCCCGCATTGTATGCGTAGAGAAGCGCATCGTCCGTGGAAGGGTCGCTGGAAATGGCGGCCCCCAGGCTCATGCTTGCCACGTCGGCGCCGTTATCCGCTGCATAATACAAGGCGTTTTGGATAGCGGAGAAGTACATATCGCCACTGCTATTGGCGACTTTGAGGGGCATGATACTACAGTCGCCCGCAATGCCTGCCGACCCAAGGCCATTATCGGCCATGGCTGCGGCGATTCCAGCGCAGGCAGTCCCGTGACCGGGCTGCGAGCTATCATCATCAGGATCACTGTCATTGTCGCCGTAATCGTATCCGGTCACCTGCCGAAGATCCGGATGATCATTGTCAACACCGCTGTCAAGAATCGCGATAATGATCCCGGAATTCCCGTACCCCTGGCTCGCATCCCATGCTGCCTCAGCCTTGGCGTCGAAGCCAACCGTGCCCACCGGCGTTCCGTTTTCATGGCTATGGGTGGCCCAGTCATACGAGAGCATCTGGGCAGTATTATTGTGTCCCCAATGCATTGAATGCAGTGGGTCATTGGGGATAACGGCCGGGAATGCGCGCCAGTCCGGGCACGCTGATTCCACATGGGGATCCAGAGCGAATTCCGCCGCAACAGAGACGGGATCAGAGGGTGATTCGAATTCGACCATGAACCATCGGTCTACTCCCAGGCGTGCCGCCAAGGCAACATGTTTCCGTTCATCGTACAGCCTGGAAATGCTTTGTGCGCCGATTCCACTGCACAAGGCATCCACGGAGGAAAGCCCTGTTACAGGGGCCATTCTCTGTGCCCGCATGATTCGTGTCCCCAGGCGGGATTCTCCTAATCCCGTGGGTGTAAACTTCACCAGCACTCTGCCTGATGCATAAGGAAGCAGGTCTTCGCCTGTGGTGGTGAATCCTTCCTGCACCGGCGCAAAGACCACGCGCTCCATGGGGCTGGATGCGTGTGCAACGGGTGAGAGGGTTACCGCCAGAAGCAGCATGGAGAGGATCATTGCGAGTGGGGACAAGCAAGGGGTGTGCTTGACTCGGATCATGGTGTCTCCTTTGGCTGGGATCCTGTGAGGAAGAGTGGGGAGGGAGGATGCGGCCCGGAGACCCCGCACCTGTACGGCGATGGGCCGGGCCAACGAATTGTGGAAAGGCAAAGTCGCATGAAGTGCTCCGAATCAGGTTCGCCATCTAGTGGGGAGTGTGACGTGGAATCTGATACGAATCGTGACAGAATAGGAATCGAATGTCACATTTTATGAGATGAGTGTCTCATGTCAAGACAGTTCTTTCACCACTATCGCCAGTGGTTCGAGAGTGCACGCCGCATATGCGTCCCATTAGCGACGCAGGCCTATTCACTGAAGGAGCCTGTGCTGAGCACCAGCGAACTATCTGGAGTGAACTCGCGAACTGAGCGGTGCAGTATCGTGTCAGACGCGGGATAGATGAGAATCGCTCAATTTGGGTAGGAGATTTCCCTTGACGTTTCGAGCGTGTGCGGGGATTATCATCAATTGGTTGGTCTCGTACATTGGCCATCATATTGGAAATCGCGTTGGATATCGTGCATGGAGTGGTGAACTCGATGAACAGCCTCTCTTCTACATCCTATCTTCTCCTTGCAGCAGCTGGTTTCCTCGCAGGATTCGTTGATTCCATCGCTGGTGGAGGTGGCATCATCACCGTACCGGCATTGCTATGGGTAGGATTCCCGCCTCATCTTGCACTGGGAACGAACAAACTGCAATCGAGTTTCGGTAGCCTTACCGCATCCATCAACTACACAAGAAGCGGACTGGTGGTGTTTCGCGAGACCCTGTACGGCATATTCTGCACGGCAGTGGGGGCGGCAACCGGAACAGTGCTTGTGCAATGCATGCCTGCGTCAGTTCTGGCGAGCATAATTCCTCTCCTGCTGGCGATTGTCTTCATCTACACAATGCTTTCTCCAAGACTTGGAGTAACTGCACGCCAAACATCGGTATCAAGTCATGCATTCTATACAATCGCAGGGCTTGCCATCGGTTTCTATGATGGCTTCTTTGGCCCAGGCACGGGATCCTTCTGGACCTTGGCTTTCGTACTCCTCCTTGGCTACGATTTCAGAATTGCTGCGGCTCATACGAAGATTCTCAATTTCACAAGCAATATCGTCGCTCTCGTGCTTTTTGCCATTGGCGGGAAGGTTGTTCTTGCGGCTGGCTTGCTCATGGGGGTGTGTGAGATAGCAGGAGCCGCAGCAGGATCTCGTCTGGTCATTCGGAAAGAGGCACGGTTTGTCCGTGCTTTCTTTCTGATCGTGGTTGCTTTTACTCTTATTCGTCTCCTCTATGTGACCTATTCCTGAAAGGCGGCATCTGATGGCGAGAAAGACATCCAGTTGGCTTCTGGGCTGCGGCATTGGCCATTGGCTGTGGGCTCGTGCTTCTGGCAGGAAGCCTTGTGTTAGGGGGCGGCTTTCTCTGCGTCAGGAGCACGGTCAATAGGTTCCAAGAGGTGCAACAGAGCCAGACAGAGCTGGAGGATGCGTATGGCGGGATCACCGATTTCGTGCCCCAGCCCGACGGAGCCATTCCTGCCCCACGCGTGCAGAGATTCCTATCTGTTCGCGAATCACTGGTTCCTCTGCAGCGTCGAATGGCGGAAACGTTTGCTATCATCATCAAGGATGAATCGGAAAACGGCAAGCAAGCGATAGGCCATACGCTGAGGACAATAAAGGCAGCCACGGGCATTCTGCCCCTCATTGGTGACTACATCAAGCTTCGCAACCAGAGTTTGATGGAAGCCGAAATGGGACCAGGGGAGTACTTCTATATCCATACAATCGTCTACCACAGCTGGCTTGGATACTCGCCCGCAGACGGGACAGAAGACATGATTATCGTTGCGGATGGGAGTTCAGATACTCGGATTTTCGGACATGGCTCGGCGTTTCGGGAAGAGCCCTCGACCGGTCGATACCAAACATATGTGGTTGCATTGCTGAAAAACCAGCTCAAGGCCATATCCTCAGCAGGTGTGGGCTCCTTGCACGCGGCGCAATTGCGTGAACGGTTGCAATCAGAGATCAATGTCTTGGAAAGGAATCCCGCACGTATTCCGTGGCAGGATGGTCTTCCAACTGAGATAGAGGCTTCCCTCGCTCCCTACCGAACTCGCCTCGAACACATGTACTGCAAGACCACCAACATCTTCGATCTATTCTCACTCAAGAACGATGATTCGACCCGTGATTAGTAGGTGCTGGGCTGATTCCCCGCATTCACGATTTATCTGTTGGCTTTCTTCGTAAGTCTGCAACTCTGAACCCGTGAACCCCTGAACCATCAACCCCTAAACGGTTGCGGATTTCCTTTGCGGTACGGGGAATGATCAGTTTCATTCATTAGAAGAAGCCATGTAGAGGCATCCGCCAGCTAGCGGACCGTGCCCACCGGCCTGCCGCGGCGGCTTGTCACGGCGTTGTCATACATAGACGGAAGCCTTGGCGTAGACCGGAGGCGTCGTCCCGCGTACTGAGCGGGACGAAGATGGGATGTCAAAATGTGAAGTTATTCCTGCGCGAATCCTCAGGATGGATATTGCATATGGCACGCATCTCTCACTCCAGCCATGGAGGCGTGATCGCAAATCGGCCCGCGCAAACGCGGCGTGGATGCGATATCTGGTGGCAAGAATGATGCAACGCGTGGGCTCATCTGCGTCCTTGATACTCATGCGACTATTCGTCTTTGCCCTTCCACTTGCCTCCCTGCCGGAGATGTCGTGGGGCCAAGAGGATCTACTTGACAGTCTTGAGACCATCGCGTCATCTACCACCCGTGACACGACCCGCGTCAATGCGCTTACCCATCTCGCCTTCCTCGTGTACCGAACATCCCCGGAAAAAACAAAGGAATATGGAACCCAAGCCCTGAAGCTTGCGGAGGAGCTCTCATATAAGGAGGGGATTGCACAGAGTAACAGCATCTTGGGTATCTATTATTGGGCTTGTGGCGATTATCAAGAAGCATTCACCCATCAATTGATTGCCCTAAGGAGCTTTGATGAGCTTGGCGACAGCACCAATGTTGCCAATGTCTCTCTCAACATCGGTGCCATCTACACTAAACAGGGAGACTATGACAAGGCGTTGGAGCATTTCCTATTCTCGGTAAGGATTCATGAAGCGTTAAACGATAGCCAGTCAATGGCTGATGCGTATAATAACATCGCAGTCGTGATGAAGAATCAGGAGCGCTATGACAAAGCCCTCGAGTACTACATGAAGGCAATGAATATGTATCAGGACTTCGGCGATTCGATTCACTTGGCAATGTCTCTGTATAATATCGGCGCTGTCAATCTATCTGACGAGCATTACGATCAAGCTTTGATATACCTTGGGAAGGCACTAGATATAGAGAAAGGACTCCATGATATCGGTGGCATCTCCAAGACATATGTCGCCATTGGCAACGTGTACCTCTGGCGAGAGGATTACGAGACGTCATTAGACTTCTTCCTTGAGTCATTGGATTTGATGGAACAGATGGGTGACAAGAGCGGCATTGCCATCACTCGGCAGAACATCGGCATGCTGTATGAGAAACTCGGAGACTATGAGAAGGCGGAAGACAACCTTCGCCGCGCACTGAATCTGTCACGGGAGATCGGGGCTCGAAATACGGAGAAGGCAACGCTCCTTGCGTTGTCGAACCTGGAAGCGTCAAAAGACAATTATCAGTCTTCGCTTGAGTACTACAAGGAATACACCGCGCTGAAGGACGGCCTATTCAACGCGGAGAAAAGCGAGCTGATCGCGGAGATGCGAACCAGATATGAAATGGAGAGAAAGGAACATGAAATCCAGCTGTTGATGCTGGATAAGGAAACCAAAGCAGTGGAGTTGAGAAGAAAACAGGAGACACTTCGGCGCCACAGGATCCTGCTGTCATTCATCATCGTTCTCCTTCTCCTCTCGCTGGTGCTTTCAACACTACTGTACCGACAGTACAAGCAGAAGACCATGGCAAACGTACTCCTTGCACAGCAGAAGGAGGAGTTGGCGAAGCAGCGTGACGCTTTCTGCGAGTTGAATGCGACAAAGGACAAATTCTTCACCATCATCGCCCATGATCTCCGCAATCCCTTCTCCGCTCTGATTTCGATCTCAAGATCACTGTCTGAGTCCCACCATGACATCACAGAGGAAGAGAGGCACACGTATCTCAAAACGCTCAATCAGTCTGCGAATAGATTGTACAAGTTGCTCGAGAATCTTCTCCAATGGGCGCGTACGCAAACCGGCGATATCGACCTCGAGTGTGAACGGATTGATTTGAGCGATATCGCTTCGCGCTGTGTGGACGTACTAGAATCCAGTGCTCGTGAGAGGAACACTCATGTCTCTTCACGAATCGAGCAGGGCGCCTTTGTGTATGCCGACCCCAACATGGTAAAGGCGGTGCTGAGGAATCTGCTTGATAATGCAATCAAGTTCACGAGGGAGGGCGGTACTGTCTCCATTGAGGCGACGCCCAATGAGGACTATATCGAGGTCTCAGTAGTGGACGATGGCTCTGGCATTTCCGAACAAGACATAGGGGATCTATTTCGTATCGAGGCAGAGCACACGCATATCGGATCAACCAAGGATAAAGGAACGGGCCTGGGCCTCATCTTGTGCAAGGAGTTCGTCGAGATCAACGGGGGAAAGATCTGGGTAGAAAGCAAGCTGGGCGGCGGGAGTTCCTTTCGATTTACATTACGCCGGAAGCCCCCCTGCCCACCAGCAATTGACAAATAGGTTCGCGGTTTCGGCGGCCGGATCTATCTGATCGGTTTAGCCCGGATTTCTCACCAGCCTTCTATTACAACGGCAGATATGGCATCCCGCGTCCGACGCGGGACTTCGTTACGCTCTGTCGGTCGCCCTCGACGTATCTCAGAGGATACGCCTTCGGCCGGCCTCGGTCGCAAGCCTTGCGGACAATGCCATCTCAGCCATTTCACGACGAAGGCCGGTCAGAAGCCCGGGCTAGGGGCATCCGCCAGCTAGCGGACCGTGCCCACCGGACTTCCAAAGCCAAAAGAATACGAAGGCGACCAGCATACCCACTATGGTGTCCAACGCATAGTGATATCGGCAATACACGGTTCCCACAAGAAGTCCGATGGTGGGAAGCAAGGTCACAAAAAAGAGCCGCTTTTCGAGCTTGTACGCCAAGAGGAGATTCAGTGTCGACAATGCCGCATGGCTGCTCGGAAAAGCGCCGCCTACCACCCCACCACCTACGGCCATCTGATGAGTCAGCCTATAGAAAAATCCATTGGAGAGCGGCGAACCAATGGGAGCATAGAGATATAGTGGACTGGTGACTGGAATCCAGATGTAGCAAATAAGGCAGAAGAAGAAGCAGTAGCAGAGCACCCCGACTGCGCGGCTGAGATCAATCAGGCGTTTCTGTAATATCAAAACGATTCCCATGGCGGCAACAAGCATGTAATAACTGAAGTAACAGGCATGAAGGAATTCGGAGAGCACAATCCATGATGCCCGTTCTGCAAGCAATATGCTGGGTTGGCCCATGAATAGTGATGCTTCGAATCGCTCCAGTGGCCCATCAAGGATCCATGGAGAGAGCCCGATGTTGATCTTTCCAGTCAAGGGATAGAGCACCGCAAACGTGAGAACCGGGGCGATTCCTTGAAGAGCGGCCAACTGCCGGCTCGCGGGTATGGGTTTCCTGCTGATCCACCAGACCAAACCGGCGGCGGTCAGATGACCTATGCTCAACCATGCCCACGATGGAGGCCTGAGCATAACAATGGACCCGGCTGCAAATATCAGGTACAGGAATAGCGCACGCTCTGCCGGGAAACATACGCAATGCCAATGATGGGGTTCTTCGGGGATCATGCTATCCCGAACATCTCTGTATGAGCGGAGGACGGGCTTTCGCTTTTCTGAATCCTCGTTTTCGAGGATTCAGAAAAGGCTATGACTCCCCGGGCAACCCGGGGAGTCGGCACGCGTGAATTGGAGATCGAAACCCTTAATGCGGGGGATCACTGCATGGAGCCCAACATATCTCGTGCCTTCTTCCGCATGAAAGCATAGTTCAAGTTGTTGAGTGCGTTGAAATCAGCCGCCATCCGGCACCATTCCTGGGCCTTCTCGTTGTTCCCTTTGCCGTGGAACGCCAAGGCCACCCGATAGAGATTGTACGGATTTTGTTGATTGGCCTGACGAAATTCGTCCAGAGCGATATCGTAGTTCTCCTCTGCCAAAGCGATCAGCCCATGAAGCCCGTGCGATCGGCGTATCTGAAGTGGAATTTGGAGAGCTTTCACCTGTTCCTCGTATTCCACTGCCTTCTCTTTCGCAGTCTCCAGATCTCCTTTTGCCACTGCAACACATCCCGAATTGTAAACATGCCCTCTGATGGCGTTATCGATCACCTCTTTCGCAAGTTCGGACCCTTTCATGAGCTTCATTGATTTGTCATACTTCATCAACGCCTCATCCGGCTTTCCCATTTCGAGCAGGATATTCCCCATGAGCACCAGGTCGCCGGCCATGGAGGGAGTATCATCGTTATTCTCGGCCAGGATGTACTGCTTGTCGATTTCTTGGAGCGCCTTGTCCAATTCCCCGTCATCGGCGTAGGAGACTGCTATGCCGAATATGGCGGCACGTCGCTCGCCATCATTTCGAGCCATGTCATAGAGTTCGCGGAGCCGTGTCCTTGCTTGCGCGTGTTTGCCTATAAAATTCAGGTTAGTGGCAATGCCCACGTGGGATGCCACGAAGTGAGAGCTCACTGCGAGGGCTCTCTGGTAGTATTCGATCGACTGGTCGAAATTCCCCATTTTCAGGAGAAGCTCGGCGTAGCTGTCATATGGGTTCGGATCATCAGGAATCAGTTCGATGTATTTCTTGAAAGCTGTTTCCGAATTCGCGTAGTCGCCCAAGAAACGATGGGCGTAGCCCAACTGATTGTACGGTGGTGGAAACTGAGGATCGACTGCAATTGCGTGATCATATGACCTGATTGCGAGTTGGTACTCCTGCTGTCCAAAGTAGTGATTACCCAGAAGCGTATGCGCACGTTCATCTTTGGGGAATCGTGCGGTCAGCTTCGAGTAGAAACCCCTCTGCTTGACCGGATCTGAGTTGACCCCGGCCTCGAATCCCCGGATCATAAGCTGTTCGCCCTTGGAAACACTATCCACCAGTGCTCTGGCGATGTTGTAGGTATCAAAGAAACCTGACACCGTGGGTTCGGCCCGCGAAAGGCCCAGATATGCCAGAGCAAAAAAGGGATCGACCGAAACAGCTTCGCGAAGATATCGTAATGATTCCTGGAGGCGAAGGTTGTCCTGGAGTTCGCGACCTTGCAGATAGAGCTCCAAGGCCTTCTCGGACGAAGTCGTGATCGGAATCTTGCCCTCTTCAGCGCTTGCCGCTGCAAGACCCAAGAGTAATACACAGGCCATCATGAGAACCATAACGCGCGTGCCTGATTCATTCTTTCTCATCGAAGCCCCTCCTGCGGTGACGTCAAAACGATATGGATTCGAGAAAACGGTGGGTATTGTCCATATGTTCCCCCCTCCCAGAGCGGATGAGATGACCAGCAACTCATTAGGCCAGCGCGGGAATCCTTATCCACCCCAGGATATGTGAAACCACGCCCAGTGTCGGGCGCCTGCAAGTATCATCCATAGTCAGAGAGATACGCAGCGCCCAGAAAAGGTAATGCAAATGCCTCCGCTTGTCCATAGTGCACACGAGTCCGCCTTCTCATTGCTTGACTACGGCGGAGTAATGACGCTTGACTCTAAGGGTCCGAGCAAGAATGAGTTCGTATTCTTGGCGCACGGCTTTGCCGCGGAATTGGTCTCCCCGAGGGAGCGAAACCGGCTTGCCACGGCGGAGCATTGGCGTAGACGGGAGGCGTAGTCCCGCGTACTGCGCGGGATGAAGAGAGGTGGCATTTGATCTCTTCGAACTTCCTTGGTGATGGATTCCCGGCGGAATGTGACATGCGGGATACGATCTCCATCGGCCCCTACCACCTTTACTCCTTCGCTGATTCTTCCCTAGTGTGGCGTGGATCTAAATCCAATTCGTTGATACCTCATCGTGTTCTCTTCCTCATGCTCGCCATTCTCATGGCAACCCCGTGCATAGGGACGGGTTGGGCCCATGACGGGAGCAGATCACACGAGGATGCGGGATACTCCCGACACTTAGTGCGTGGAGATGCTCGTGTGGAAGTGCCTGCCGAATCTACACGAGAACGCCTCTCTTCACAGATCGAGATACTGGTTGATTCCGAGGAATTCTGGAACCGATTGGAAGCCGACATCGCCTCAGCCGAGGAATATGTCCATATTCAGACCATGTCGTTCGAGGGCGACCGGGTCGGACATCTCCTGTCTGCCGCGCTCATGGCATGTGACGCAACAGACAGGAGAATGCTCGTAGATTCATACTCCCAGCGTATGATCAGCGATAGATTTCTCTTGTCGCCATTGAACTGGTTCGATTGCGCACTCTGGAAGGAAGTATTCAATACATGGAGACTCGTTGATCGACTTCGATCCGGAGGTGTGGCCGTCAAATGGACGAACCCGATGGATCCCCTCCTGGTAAGATTCCCTGCTCGCAACCACAAGAAGATCGTGCTCGTTGATGATCGTATTGTCTATCTTGGTGGGATCAACTTCTGCGAGCACAATTTTCAATGGCACGACATGATGCTGCGCATCGAACATCCCGATATCGCCAGATTTCTTCGGAACGATTTCATGGCAACCTGGGATGGCCAAGATGTCTGTGCAACCGGCGACTTCGGTACGATGAAGTTGTACCTGTTCGATGGTCGCTGCAACGGATCGCTCCTTGCCGCGATATTCGACCTCATTGCGGGGGCGACCGAAGAGATCTATGTGGTCAGCCCATATGTCTCGTTTCCCTTCTTTGATAAACTCAGACAGGCCGAACAGAACGGCGCAGTGGTTACCCTCATCACGCCGGAGAAGAACAACAAAGGGATCATAAGGGATTATATCCTCTGGGAAGCTCAGCGTTCCGGTTTCGATCTGAGGCTTTATCAGGGAGGTATGTCCCACCTAAAGGCCGTACTCATTGATGATTCCATCTTGATCATGGGATCCTCCAATCTTGATTATTTCAGTAGCACATTGCAGCAGGAGATCATCGCAATCATCACTGATCAAGCGGTGATTGCGGCATTCAAGGCGCGGGTCATAGTCCCCGACCTCACGAACTGTATCAAGTTCCAAGGACGCGTGGGCAATCTCATCGGCTATGGCCGCTATGGCACGATCAAAGTCATGGGAAAGCTCTCCGTCCTTGCCAATAGAGCCATGGACCTCCCTCAAACCATCATGCGACGACATGGAATGGGAGCACGCCCGGGAGGTCTTTCTGCGCCGAAGTAAACGATATCGCCACTGTCTCGTCTGCATAACAGCTCCCAGTCTGATCCAACGATCGGCTAGTCCGAACACTATCAGAAATCAAGAAGGGAGACGAAAGGATGCCCGTTCCATGCCTTCACCACATCAGGGGCACCGTTGCCCTTGTTCTTGTCATTCTGCTTGGTTCACTCTCGTTCGGCGACCTGCATGAGCCGCCAAACCTCGACATGTTCCGCCTTCGCGTTGTCGATCAGACATACCACGGAACCCAACCTCGTGGTGACAGACGATCGAGTAGCCGGAAAGAGGGCGATTCCATGGACCTCTGTGCGAGGGATAACCTCATCATTGGTCCGGAATGCGATACGCTCTTGATCGAGGATGACTTCGTACAGGATGGGAATGTCTATATCATCGGCGATGGTGTCCTCATAGTGGATAATGCCCGCTTGACGCTCTACGGCTCCCTGTATCAGCAAGACAGAGGTCAGATGATTGTGAGGAATGGCGCATACTTGCACGTGCCCCAGGAGTATCTCTCCCAATATCCCCATGTTCTCAAAGACAGCTCCCGATTCGAAGCCACCGATGCCATCGTGTACGGCAACACCATCTGGGTGGCGCGTATGTACGACCAGAGCGAGTATGCTGCCACGAGAACATGTTTCCCTCACTGGAATTTCAGGAAGCTCTGGGGTGCGTCGAAGCTCATCATGGAGGATATCGACTATGTGGGCGACCTCACAATAAATGACTCTTGCTACGTCTCATTTGTGCGGTGCGATACCATTCTCCCTTGGTTTGGGGCCAGCGCTGGGGATGTATTCGACATCACATTTCCGGACTACACGGAAGTGGATCACTACTTGTTCGATTCAACCGTAGATGGAGTAGATGGCGTCAAATACCTGGTCACTTTCGACGACTGCCGCCAGGTGATGTGGGGTGTCGAATCCTGGACTGGTTCGGACATCACCGTGCGGAATTCACCGCTGGTCAACGCGGCGTTTCGGATCGCGGGCTCGGACACCGTTTATTTGGACGGTCTGAGCGATCATAGCTTTCATCTTTCTCTTTCTGCGCCGCTGGACGACAGGATCTTCCGTATCGATCGCAGCTATCTCCATTGGTGGAGCTGGTACACCTACGATCGTGCGGCCCTCTACATGGATTCCTGTCGGTATGCCGAGGCCATCGCCAGGGACAGCTCGGCCATCTATACGAAGGACACCATCTCCGACGGACTGCCTACCAGTGCGGATGCATTGGACAATGCCTTCTTCTGTGTCGAGAACGGCGAGTGCAGGAACACCGTTTCGACCCGGAAACGAGGCACCTTGCTTCTGCTCTCGTCGCATGTTGCAGCACCCCCAGACCATTACTGCCACCAGAGAGCGTACAGCGCCCACCACAACTCCCGCATATTCTGTGTAAACACCGAACTCGATTCCCTCCCGTTTGCATTGGATACGGCGCTGGTGAAGTTCGTCACCATTCAGTGTCCTTCAACAGGCGTGGTTGGAAATACAGTCGACATCTGGGGTTCTTCATGGATGGACATAGGTTTCTTGAGCCCCGTTGCCTATGATCGCTACCAGCTCTCGTGGGCCCCCCAAGGAGAGATCGGCTGGACCGTGATCGAGGAGTCGACCACCCAGGTGTTCAACGATCTCCTTGGTGCATGGAACACCGCGGAGATGTCGGCCGGTGACTACGACGTTCGCCTTGTCCTATGGGATAGTACGGGGGACAGCCTTGCGGCCCTCGATTCCATAACCCTGAGCATAACGGTCTCGGCAACCCTCCTCGACGGGAGCCTCGAACTCAGCTGGTCCCCATGCAAAGGGGCCTCAGCCTTCTGGATCTATGGAGCAGAGAACATGGCGTGGTTCGAGCCCGGGATGAGTTCCCCATCCTATGAATACAGGCTGGACACGCTCTCTCCAGCGACTACGACCTGGTCCAGCCCCAATGGTCTCGGTGACCCGGAGTTCAACTGGACCTACATGATCATCGCAGTTGACAGTTCCCAGCAGGAGCTTTCGCGATCGCATCGAGTCGGTGAGTGGGACTTCTTCTATCTCACATTTTCCACCGGTTGTCCAGTCCGCACTTCTCACCGGCCTTCGTCGCGAAATGGCTGAGATCCCGCAAGGCTTGCGACCGAGGCCGGCTGACGGCGTATCCTCTGTCCGCCAGCTGGCGGATCACCGGCGACCGACAACTGGCGAGAGACGACGCTAGCCCAAGTTCACCTCTGTTTTGCGAACTGAGGCCGGAAATCGCGGATTTCTGGCGCGGAAACCCTTGATAAACCTACCTCCATACCTCTGAAATCGAAATGTAGT
>JAUXFG010000026.1 GCA_030620115.1 Candidatus Fermentibacterota bacterium | reverse complement strand
CAGTCTGGTCCTGATCAACTCGTTTCTCGAAAACCGACATCGATCGGCAACGGAGGAGTATTGTCAAAATCGGAGCTCAAGCTTTTCCCTTGACTTCTTCCTGGTACCCTGACCCCAAGAGCGGTGCTTTATCATCACTCGAACAGGCCCACTTGTTCCTCGGCGTCGCCTATCCGCCTTCATGCGCGAGGCGCGCGATCTCCAGCCCAGTACCTGCCCCAATGACCATCAGTTACTGGGCTGGGTTTTTTCATCAACCGCGTCCGAAGTATCGCCACAAATGGCGGCCATAATGGAGCATCGAAGATCCGACAACCGGCGGATGGCGCTCCAGCGGATGGTATTTGGGGGACGTTGGTGCGGAAAGTGCTGAGGCTGTCTGGAGAAGGCCACAATACCAGGAGTTTTTGGTACCCGGGTGACTTGCGCACTCTCTGCACCAACGTCCCCTAGTAACCCGTCCCCCTGGCGCGGATCAGTGTGAACTGATTGCAACCCAACTTAAGCGATGTAACGGGAGCGAAGAGAGGAGAAGGGAACGACATCGGACCGGCGTAGTGGAAAGAGTCGAGCGAAAGAAGAGGGCGCTCTTTCGCTCGGAGGGGTGTCTTTTTCTCTTGACTTACCCTCTTGTCTGAGACTCCTGTACTATCACGAGTTTCATTCACGAAGAATCCGGCGGCACGCCGGGGGCAGGGCTAATGAATGACCCTCATTTCTGCCCCCCATTCGCTTTTCAGAGAGGTGAACTTGGGCTAACGGGAGGCGTGATTGCTGGTGGCAGCGAGAGCATTCATCAGCTTGTGGAGGTGTTCAGGACATTCGCCGATAAGTCGGAGGACCACGTGCGCACTTGAAGGGACTAACCGCCACCGGCGACATCGAGTCACCATGGTCCTCACTTGGTGGGCTTGCGTGATTTTGGACTGCTCCTTCGATGCAACACCACGCTGCTGATTTCCTCGATGATCGATTCGAGATGATGCTCAGCCGCGAACAGTTTGAGATCGTGAAGAAACCCATGTCGCCATTCGTGACAGTAGCCGAGCGAGAGTGCGTGTTTTAGCGCCGCAAAGCCCTGCTCGGTTTGGTCTGTGCAGAAGCAGTAGAGCGCCTCGGTACTTCGCAGCTTTGCGTTAGCCTGGTTAACATCGTAGTCATCAATCCATTCAGAGAACTGCCGCGCGCGCTCCAAGTCGGGTCGACTCCTAAGCGACAAACGTACCACGCGTCCCATAGTTTGTGTATCTGTCTTGGCCGATTCCGTGTCTCTATGTAGAGTCCTGAGTTCATCGATTGCCTCATCTACCGGACTGCGCAGTTCTTCAAGGCAAACGAGTCGGAGAAAGAGCAGCGGTCGAGACTTGCTGTTACGACTCTCGATCAGCTTCTCAAATACCGACAAGGCCTTCGTTGGGTCTCCTGATTCTAGGTACGACTGACCAAGTAAGGACTGGCACCCCATTACGTGCTTGTCCTCACCATAGTCGATGAAAGCACGCCAGATCCTCCTCGATTCCGTGGTATCACCCAGTCTGTCCCAAGCATATGCGGCCTGCTTTCTCAGGGCTCGGTCGTCTGGGTATTTCTTGATCGCCTCCCTGATTGCTCGCCGGGCCCCCTCGACATCTCCCATCTGCTCTCCTATAACATGTACTCGCATCGGCAGGATGTCATCAGCGTGGAAGCCGTGTGTCTTCCGCTCAAACTCCTCAAGCGTCTTCAATGCCCCGACGAAGTTACCCGACCTGTCCTGAAGGGCCGCTAGTTTCATGTAGAGCCGCGTGTCTTCAGGCCTTGACGCGAGTTCATCCCCAAGAAGGGCCATGGCTTCGTCTACCCGACCTATACGTTCCAAGAGATCTGAGGCACGCGCCGCGGCATCACTGGCATCAGCCGGAGAGGCCATCCTCACGTACTCCAGGGCCTGATCCACCGCAAGAGCCCAATCCCTTTTCCGAACTGCGAGGTAGGTGATATTAAGCCTGGCATGAGGCACATCCCGAAAACCAGGTGCTTTGAGGGCTTCGATCGCCGGGCCAATTGCCTCATCTGAGCCCCTCAGTTTGCCCAAGGTGGATGCAAAGCCGTCTTTGGCTTCGATGGTGCGGCATGCCTCTACGCCATCCAGACAGACGTGAGCAGCGTCTTCGAACCTGGAGTTGAAGCTATAGAGCACGGAAAGCGCGACATAGGCGTAGTGCCAAGTCGGGTTTGCCTTAATCTCCCCAAAAAGATCCTCCTCGTGGTCCTTGAGAGTATCCAGACCGAGCTTGGATCCCAATCTCGCGATTATGGATATGTCGTTCAGACGGTCCCAAGGTGCAATAGCTATGCGAGCCTTTCGGCACTCCATCGCTGACCGCAGATCATTCTCAAGCTCGTAGCACACGGATAGGTCTTCCCAAAGCCTCTCATCTTCACCGACTAAATCGATTGCCCGACGTAGTTCGACTATCGCAGTCCTCTTGCCTTCTGGCATATGGAACCAGTGGATATTGGCGATCCTCAGCCACACCCAAACGGGGTCCTCAGGTTTGGCTTTCAAGGCCTTGAGGTATTGATCAATCGCGGACTGCGACTCCTTCAGCTCCTCCAAGAACCGGCCATACCCTATCAGCAAGTCGGCCAGTCCTTTTTCGCCGGTGGGGTAGCGATCGATCTCGCGTTCAAACACCTGTCTCGCCGCGTTCTTGTCTTGCCACAGCATGTAAACCCTTGCTCGCCCCTGGGCGGACATCCATGCGACGGACGGGTCCAGCCGAGCTATTTCGTCGTTTGCGCGCATTAGATTAGGAACGTCCATGGGCGAAGCTGCGTAGGCATCGGATAGTCGTTGGTAAAGGGTCCGTCTTTCTTCATTCGAACCTCTAAACTTGCGGGCCTCCTCAAGGAAAGCACTTTGGACGTCTCGCTCGTCCTGGATTGCGTCAGCATAGACAAGTGCGGTATTAATGGTACGTGATTCCTCGTCTCGTCCCGCTTTCTGTTCGATGCGCAGAGCCCTGGCCAAGACATTCACGGCTTCGGCCAGGTTCTTTGTCTCAACACAAACGCGCCCATATGCTCGAAGGACTTCGACATCCTCGGCGAATTCGGGACGCCTGACAACAGAACCGAGGATGCGCAGTGCCTGGACGTAGTCCTTCTCTTCCATCAGCTTCTTCGCTCTTTCCTTCCTTGTTATCGGATCATCTTCATTAAGCGCAATGATCTTGTTAGCGAGGCGCCTGTATTGTCTCTCGGTGGCCAGCGCTACGCCCTTGCCGATGACAGGAGCGTCACTTATCGCCAACTGAGGATGGTAATCCAAAGCGAAATCCGCGAGGAGTCTGTCCTCTGGAATACCGAACTCCTTCAGCCGCTGGCGGAGGGCCGTATGGATCTGCGCCACTTCCTGATCCTTGCCAAGCGGGGTCAGCGAAGGAACGAGGTAGACATACTGAGGCAAGTCGGTTTCCTTTAGCTGAGTCAGCACCTCCATCGTCCCTTCGATGTTTTGACGATTTAGGCCCAGCACGACGAACACAAGATCGGGGAGGAAGACGGTTGTGATCCCAGCCACGTCGCTCAGACCAGTCCGTGAGTCGACGAACAAGTACTCACAGTGAAGGATCTCGCTGATGTCAGTCTGAATGCCTTCGAGAGCACTCGCGACATTGTGACCAAGAGGCAATCGGACGGATCCACAGGGAAGGAAAAAAATGCTCCCGTGCGTTCCAAACTCAGAGGGACCTTCCACCCACGAGCCGTAGTTCTCCACCTTCGGAACTGGCTTCTTGCCATCCGAAGCATCAATTCTATCCTGCATCAAATCGGTCAGCCCGTACCGGTCAGGGCTCTGTGGGCATCCGGGATTCAGCTCAGGGACCAGGGATAATCCCGGAGCTTCCAGGTCGAAGTCAATGATCGCCACACGCTTGCCGAGGGAGGCCATGTGCCAGGCTACATTGGCCAGGAGCATCGATCGGCCCACACCACCCTTGTATGAGAAGAAAGTAATCGTCTTCATCAGATTGCAGCCAGAGCTCTGTGCTGTTTCAAATGCCGCGCTTCATTCCAATCATCATACGCATACGTGAGCCACGAGCCTTGTGCG
Organism: Candidatus Fermentibacterota bacterium; assembly: GCA_030620115.1. Taxonomy (GTDB): domain Bacteria; phylum JAFGKV01; class JAFGKV01; order JAFGKV01; family JAFGKV01; genus JAUXFG01. The sequence continues at coordinate 31,202 of JAUXFG010000026.1, read as the reverse complement.
CCCTGTTCCGCTTGTTTCTCCTGTTCCCAACTCACGAGCTTGAGGGGGACGGGCTGCGTGATTGTCACAGTGAAGTACTTGGAAAACTCCTCCCATTTGGTTTTGTCGGCCGGGTCGGAGAATACGTCCTGTCGCGCCAGGAGATAACCGATGACTTTCTGGATCAAGTCAAGCACGGCGTGGAGGCCAGGCCCAAACCGATACTCCGCGCGCAGGACTTCGGAAAGGAGATCTGGCCTCTCGATCAGACGGGTTTCAGTGATGAGAGATCTGTCGGCCTCAGAACGGTCGAAGAAGAACCTGATAGCCGCAGCGATGCTGAGCACGGCGTCGTCTGAATGCCGTGGCGAAGTTGGACCTAGAACCTCATCAATGAAGGCCGGTAGCCACCGAAGGCCTCGTTGCCAATCGAGATAGCCCAGGCCTCTTACGGCGAGGCCACGGAACCCCGCAGGATCGTCTTTCATCAACATGTCCTCCCAGAACGGTGGTGAGAGAACATGCTTCGAGGGGTTCGGGATGATGGACTCCAGGATGGACAAGGTCATGAGAGCCTGATGAAGCACATCCCATGAGTATCTCCCCCGCGAACGGAGAAGACCCATCCTTGCGAAGTCGGAGAGATGTCCTTTATCGATCAACCATTTCTGAAGTGGCTCAGCAGCAGGAATAACGTACGCTTGGGCGGCCACATGCAACGTCCCAGACAGTGCGGCGACACGGTCCTCATGCCCGCTGCTGATCTGCTCCAAGAGCTCGTTGATGAGGAGCATCAACGAGCGTCCGCACTTCTTTCTGAACGCGACATCATTGTGCTGAAATGCCCAGACAAGAAACTGCTCCGGTCTCTCGCCACGAGCCTCATCGACGGGAAGACCTTTGTCGGCCGAGTACACAAGACGATCACGAAACACTTGTAGGCATTGTGCTTCAGTCTGGGTGGCGAGCCATTTAATACGAGCCATATACGGATCTTTGGACATGTTTTCTCTTTCCGAATTACAGTGCGTTTCGTACACGCGCAAGGCGAGTGCGCATATGCTGGGGCTCACATCCGATGGGACGACTAAGAACCCAAGTATGTTGTTGGGCATCAGCACCAGGGGCGTGACACACCGCCACATCGGCAACGCTCGGGTTCTGCTGATGCTTTTCGCTTAGATGCGTTCTCTTCAGAACGACCTCCGGGAGGCCTGTGCCTCCATTTCTGAGATCCAAGGTGCGTCCGATCCGGTCTGTAGAGGGCTCGAAAACGTGAAACATCCGCGCGTCCGCCACTGTAGGGAATCTGCACTCCTTTTTCAAGAGGGCTGTGGCGAAGCGAATTCCATAGAATCTTTCGCCGGGCGGATCGACCGTCGTTGACGCATGCGACAGACCGAGCTTTTGACCAGTCTCATCAAAGCGGCATGTTTTGCTCAAGTCGCCTTCGATTCGTTTCCACGAACTGCACCAGACGACCGGAGACGGATTCTCGAAGAAATCACGCACGATCCTGGCCGCGTCAAGTGGAACTGATGGATCAGGCGGCCAGCAAACAAATGAATCGCCATCGGAATCCACGCGCTGATTGAGGCTATCGGACGAAATGAAAGAAACGAGATGCTCCCCGATCTCATCATCGAGGGCCGCATTGTCGATTTGTTCGCCGTGAGCGGCAAGAGCATCTTGGTACTCTTGCTCACAACAAATCTCCATGAGAGTCCGCCAATGTATGGACTTGAGCGGTTCATCTGGAGTGTTGTGCCATCCCTTCGCGATGAAATCAGCGAAAGTCGACTGGTCACTATCCGTGAGGTGTGACTCGATATGGACGTTGTACCAGTTCACGGCGCACTGATACTCTTGGGGGATTGGGGTCTCGCCGCTGATCTTGAGGGAACCGGGCCGGACCGCCTCGTCCCGTCTGGAAATCAGAGCGCTGTACCACTCCCCCGCCGCGCTCCTATCTTGCTCAGGCAGGGGCTCCAGTGCCTTGTTGAAGTCCATGGTCCTCTCGTGTCCGTGTTACCAGCAAGTATCACAACTAGGGCAGATGATCCTTGCAGTAAATCTACAAGAATAATCTTAACATCATCCCATGGCAGGTCAGTTTTTCACATGGGACAGCAGAGATGCAACAATAAGCTCCACGGCATGCGAGTGTCAAGGAACATCTGCCCAAGGTTGTGGCCTCAGCATGGTTAACGCGAGAACGATACCGTTGCGCGGGCCTGAGGAGCAGAGTGTGCAAAGCATTTGCAGGGATAAGCCCGGTTCGCCAGGAAGAGAGATTGGAGGTTGCGGGGTCACCCATTAGCCCCGCCCCCGGCGTGCCACCGGATTCTTCGTGAATGAGACTCGTGATAGTACAGGAGTCTCAGACAAGAGGGCAAGTCAAGAGACACCGCGCGAAAAAACGACTTCTTCTTTCGCTCGACTCTTTCTACTACGCCGGTCCGGTCTCGTTCCCCTCTCCCATCCGCACACGCTATTCCTTTCGGGTGTGGCTACTTTGGAACGACGCGTAAGTCCCTGATATCCAAGGAGATTGGGTTGGTCAAGGAGAAAGGAAGTAGTGGAAAGCCCTGGGATATCGTCCGTGTGGGTGAATATCCCCGTGTTTAGGTGGCCCTTTTCTTTGACGCCTTGCTCTTCTTGTGTCCTTTGGGATTTCGGAGCTCAGGATGCAGTTTCTGGCTGCTTCAGAAATAGCCAGCGTGTCATCTTTGATGGCGACAAGCTGACGGCGGTTGTTGATCCACTCCCTGTAGAGTTGCGCCTCCTGGGGGGAGAGCAGGCGTGTTCTGCGTCAACCAGAGAGATCCCCCTCCGGTCGATTACTTTGAAGCGGAAGTTCCAGCGGAAGTAGGTAGTCGACAATAGGGCTAACTCCTTGTGATTCAACGCCTTATTCGCTTCAAGCTCAGCTTCTTTCTGGTGGCTACCTTTACTCCTCGATTCGGCAACGCCTCGGGTAGGTGAACTCCCGCTGCTGCCAACAACGCTCTGTTCCCCTCGTTGGCTTCCGGGATCTCATGCAATAACGGCTTGCCTCGAAGTCGAACCTCGGTGGTGCACAATGTCTGCAATTCCTTTATGCCTTCGTTTACCGTGCATTCCAAGTTCACCCAACAGCGCTTCAACTCCCGGACCAAGGAATACCCCAGCATGACTACTACTGCGAACCCTCGTGTCCGTATCTCATTGCGCAGATACAAAGGGCGCATCTCCAGTACCTCCGTCTTGCTCGTCCGGAATGCGTCCTCTACCAGTTTCAGATCTTTGTACCTCTCATGCGCTCTCTCCTTCGGCAGCGTCTCTTTGTTCACATCTGTCTTCAGAACATAGCAACCATCCAACTCTGATTCCTTCTCCAATTCTTCCGCATCAATCTCAATCCGCAATACTCGATCTGTTCCAATCACCCTCGCCCAGCCCGATATCTTAACCTTCTTTGCGTATGCCTCCAGATTCCTCGTAGCTACCGACTCTTTCGCTCGGGGATGCTCCTTCAGATATTCGTTTTGGACTCTTGTTTTCTTGACCAGCGACCTCATCTTCTCTTCTCGCGTCTTCTGTATCTCCTCTGCCCTGGCTGGATTCCGTCTAAAAATGTAGCGCTCCTCTTCCTCCGTTACCACTTCCCCCACTTCCTCGTCGAACAGTTCCAGCTGAAGCACTCCTCCCTTCAGTAATTTCCGTATCTGCGCTTTCGTTATCGCGGTGATATAATGAAACCCCGCGCCTCTCAGCTCCTCCATCTGCGGCCCCTTGATCATCCCTCGATCTCCTACCACCGTTACGGTGCCCCCGCCGAAGCACTCCGATATCTTCCTCACCTGATCTCCAAACGTTGTCACATCTTGCGTGTTCCCCCTATACAACTGTATCGATACCGGCGCCCCTCCCTCGTCGCATAACAGCCCTGCTACTATCTGTTTCTTCCCCTTCTTCTTGTCTCGGTTGTATCCCCAATCCCCCAACTCGTTATGATCCCCCTCCAAGTAGCTGCTCGTTACATCATATAAGAATAGCTCACCCTTCTCCTCTCCCCGCCGGAACCTATACAACCTATCTTCTATCTTCTCCTGTTTCTCATACAGCCATTCGAGATTCTTGTACAGATGATCCTCGTTGAAACTGTCCAATCCCAAAACGTCACACGCCGCTGTCCGCCCTGCCAATCGTACTGCAGATAGTCGTGATCCCTGATCGATTACTCGCGCCAACACTTGCCACAATGCCAGTTTGCCTTCTCGGCTGTTCCCCAACGCATTCACGATTCCAAGCCTCTTGCTCACAGAGTGCAAAAGCCACACCCCTCCAACTGAACTTCCTTGGTGGGTGCTGAGATCTTCTTTCACTGTACCCAGACAGGTGAGATCTTTCTTGTAGCGCAGCGCAAGCTTGATAGCGGCTATCTCTTCATCTGAGCAATCCGAGATATTGGCAATAGTATGATGTTTGACCTTCCCCCCCGCACGGTAGTTTTTCCTGAGGAGGTGGCGTGTGTAGGTTCTTCCGTTGCTGCTAGTAGAGCATGAATCAACATACATAGTGGCCACACTATAATATGCACTTTGCTATTTGTCAAGACCTTTCGTCGGGATTTAGTGGCTACATATGATCGCAAATAATCTCTAACTCCTTACGCCACAACCATTCTCGCGAAATGCGTCCCGGAACTTCCGTTGAAGATGATATGCCAAAGGTCCGACAACCGGCGCGATCAAAGATCCGATCGCCGGCGGGATACAGTGCACCAACGGCCTGCATTCCGTCTCAAAACCACCGGCATTTTGGCATTAGCATAATACTCTAGTAAATCCATGGATTTACTAGAGTATTCTCAGATATCGATTCTGGTGCTCAAGGGACTCAAGTCCTCAAGATCTGATACAGATAATCGAACATGGTATGGCACGGATGCTTCTCTGGGAGGCCTTATGGACAAAGGGCGAAGTCGAAGGGATATCAGCCTATAACGCGATGGGCTTCCAGCTCGTAGAGCCTACAGCTCGGTGAGTGACCCCTCCCTCTTCATGCTTACAATCAATATCGCCCCGCTCAGTCGTCCGTTGAGTAACTTCGGTACCTAGGTCTGCTATAGTTTGCCCTTTTCTATCAATGCCCGTTGCATCCATTGCTCTTCTTCTGTCAGCGTGTATAAGTGTATAGACTGTCCATTTCGTCATGTAACTTCGGTAACAACATCCCCCAAATACGCTTGCGTCCGCAGTATCGGCTCAAACGGCGGCCATGACAGAGCATGGCCCTCCAGCGTGGAATGTGTACGTATTGTCTATGGAGGGGACGTCCGCCAGCTGGCGGATCACGCCCGCGGTATCGGCGCCAACGTCTGATCTTCGGCAAGCCATGACCCGATGGATTGATGGTTCATTTGAAGAAGTTATATTGTAAAGCGAAGATGGAAATGGCGATTTGCAAGGAATTAGACACGATCGGATTCGTCGTGTTTCTCCAGGGCGGAGCATGGGAAGGGCGAAAGGAGTAACGGTGATGTCTCACCAAATCGAATCAAAGTCTTCAAATAGAACAAGGCTGCCGACGGGTGCGGTCTTAGGAATGATCATCGGCTGTATCTCCGTGGTTGTTGCGCTGTCCGTCGTCCTCACGTCATCGTGCCGAAGCACCGTCAAGGGCAAGTCACATGGCGTTCTGCAGGTTGAGCTCGATACGTCCCATTCGTTTCTGATTCTCGTCACTGAAAAGGCTTCCACGTCGTATGTCGATGCTCTCGCGGAAACACGGGCGCTCCATCCCGAGGCACCTGTAGAGACGTTCTCACCGGATGATCTCTCAACCGCCGAGAGACTGCTCAAGAAACACGAGCCGTATTATGTTCAACTCTTCATGATACCCGAGGAGCTGGATGTGAACTTCGGCTGGCGGTGGTTGACCATGACTTCCCGTGTCGACGGTGATCCCTTCGTTGATACGAGAACCGGTTTCATTACCGGGGCATCTGCCGAAGATGCAGCGCGTTTCGTCGATCGAATATCCCGGGCCGTTTCCGGGGAATTGGCGCTGCCCGCAAGAATGATCGATAATTTGGGGCCCAATTCCCAGGCGGGAGCCGATCTCTTCAATGTGTTTCCCGGATCCTACTTCGTACCAGTGCTCGGCAGTGCAATGGATCTCCAGGGTATCTCGCATGGAAGCGGCGGTTATAGGGGCGAGTGGCTCGACGCCATGAAAGGCGCCGGGATCGTCCACCTGGGCGGACACGGTCATCCCGACCGGATCGATGACGGCCTGACGGCATCGCAGGTCGGCCAGGCGGAACTGGATCCCTGCGTGGTCTTCAGCGGGGTCTGCTACACCGGGGTGTGTGGCAGGTCATACGACATGTTTGATCCCGGAGGCAGGATCGTCCAAAAGATGATCGATCCTGTCGAGTCCTTCTCTCTTCAACTGCTGGCCAATAACGTCGTCGGCTACCTCGCCGCCCTCCACCCGGATCACGGCATACCGGTCTATCAGGAGATGGAGTATATGGCCTGGCGTGGGGCGTCCCTGGGCGAGGTCATGAAGTATACCCATGACGGCATCGTATTGGGAAACGGGGGAGTGTTACCCGAGTTCGAAATCCTCACCGACGGGATGCATGCGCCCCGGTGGACTCCTGCGGAAATCATGCTGAAGGGTACCGGATCGCGGGTTCTTTTCGGTGATCCGTCATTGAGAGTTCTCTCACCCCTCGATGCGCCCCCTCCTCTGGAGATCACGACGGAAGCAAAGGGTTCTGTGCTGATAGTCGGCGCCATCATGAATAATACCGAGTACAAGGCCATCTTTACCGACACATTCCACGATTATCTCGCATTCAAACAGAACATGTTCAATGACCGGGCCTTGATATCCGTTGAACTGCCTGATAACTACCCGATTCCATCAACGGTACGCGTACTCGGAGCGGCCAACGGGCCCAAGACCATACGTCATCGCTTGCAGGGCTGGGGGGTCGAAGAGGATGGGGGCAAGAGATTCCTACACATACAGGTGGACTTGGCGACAACGGGCTACATGCAGTCCGAATGGCGCAACCGGGGAGCTGCCGTTGGCATCGAAATCCGGCCGTGATGGTGAAATGAATATCCGCAAGCGTAATCCCTGCGGATTCCTATCGCAGCACAACGAGACGGTGAGATGCTACACATCCGCCCACGTTCATTCGACACGTGTACGTTCCGGCCGGGAGATCGAGGGTCGGAAGCAAGAGAGCATGGCGCCCCGGAGATACGACTTGAAGGCCCATGGTCAGAACACCGCGGCCCGCCATATCCAAGACGCTCAGCTCTGCTGGACCTCCAGACGGAGCATAGAAGGAGAAACTCGCCTTGTTCATGCATGGATTGGGATGTGCAGAAAGGAGGAGTATCTGAATCCGAGTATCGCCGTCTCCATCCGTAGGAACTGAATTCCGGAATCGCGTCACCGTCGAAAACCCTGGGATCAATAGCGAATGGGCAGCCGCGATAGGCTGATTGTAATAGCTTGTGGACGCATCGGTGAGAAGCACGTCGCCCGAGTCAATATCGAATCCCCAGAGTACCTGAGGAATCCATTCCACGACATACACAACGTCATTGGCGATGGTTGGCGTGTAGACCCCGATGGTGTCGAATGATGCATGCCAGAGGTGCTCTCCGGATGCGGTCTCCAACGCAACAAGTTGCGCTCGTTGATCTGCATCTTCCCAGATGTCGAAGCAGAGGACTCGATCCGACACCGCCAGCGCTCCTACGCTGAAAGAAGGAATGTAGGCGTCCTCAGGCTCGTATGACCAGACGAGATCACCATTCGACTTATCCCTTGCAACGATAGCCTCTCCTTCTTGGAGAAACAGCATGCCTTCATGGATGGTGAGTGTCTGATTCCCTCCTGAACTCGGGACAGACCATTTCACGGCGCCGGTTACTCTATCCAGTGCGGAAAGCTGGCCCGTGTTGACGTAGACACATGAATCGTCTACCGCAGGCGTCAGCGATTCGCTCGCAGGGAATGTCCAAAGAGTTGCCCCGGTTTCCGCATCAAAGCAGTACAGTTCATCCGTCACGACGAATACACGATCACCGTCGGTAACAGGATTTCTGGAATACATCGACCCGATTTCCTGCCGCCATACCTCCTCACCTGTGAAACGATCCACCGCGAAAAGACCAAGACCTCCTTGACCACCACAGAAAACATAGGAGTCCGAGATTGCCGGAACAGAGTTCATGGAAGCACCCGAACCCTCGATCTCGAAGGTCCAGAATTCCAGACCGCTCTCCAAGTCGACGGCAACCACCGAATTGGGACCGGTGGATCGACCGATGTACAAGGTGTCGCCCTTCACCGCGAGCATTTGCCCGTCACACGAGTAGGTAAATGTCTCATCGAACGGTGGTCGAAGCTCCCCTTCTTCGTGCGCCCACGATGTGCGGTGCATTCCGCCATTGACCATCGGCCAGTCGCCGTAGGCCTCAAACGCGAAAACACAAAGAAGGGACATCAAGACAAGTCTTGCACTCTTCATCGATCTTCTCCTTCCCGGGGGGGCCGCAGGGATGTCCTGCGTATCCTCAACACAACCAAGGCTGCCAGTCTTCATTGACAAAACTACACGACACCCGCAACGGTGTCAAAATCATGATGGTCATGACGGCCCTTTGGATGACGTTTTCCGTGGCACGTTGGTTCCACTAGGCTTCGCAGTATAGCCCGGACTTCTCACCGGCTTTCGAAGCGAAGCCGGTGAGAAGTCCGGGCTAACAGAGGGGAATGGGGAATATGGGATCGAATTGGGGAACTGGGGCGGGGATGGGAGAAAGAGGGATCGAGGGATTCGATGAGACTCCTGATGAAGCTCCAGATGAGGTTTGTGAGGAGGAGAAGAGGAAAAAATCCCGCATCTCCTCCTCACGGCGCTCGTTGTGGAAAGGCCGGGAACGGCGCGCTATCCTTTGGGGCTCAGTCTCCCGGCGGTCTCAGGGTGCTCTCGCTCCAAGCGTGCCTCCTCTTCCCTTGCCGCCTTCATTCGCTCTCGCTCGCGGATCTGCTTCTCTCTCAACTCCGGATAGAGGTAGGGATCGTCCCTGGCCTCCTCGCAGACTTCCAGCCTCTGCTCTTCGAAATCCGCCCGCTTGGCCACAACCCGATAGTCGAACGGTGCCGACGAGGCGCCGCCCTGCAGCTCAACGACGTCGAAGCCCGTTGCGCCCTTCGCCACATACACCCCATTGCAGTCACCACCGAGCTCCACAAAGACCTTCATCGGGTTGCTTGCATCTATGGTGACCGTCTCCAGGAACAGGGGGTCGAGCTCGATGTGGGCCCGGCCGTTCACCAGCGCTCCCTCGCCGAAGTCCTCGAACCACGCCTCGGGGCTTTCCTGGCAGTAGAGAGCCGTGGGGCCCTGTGAAGTCTTCACGATACAACTCTTTGTTCCGGTGCCTCCGAGCCCTCCGGAGTAGTACACGCCGTAACTGGCCCTGCCCAGGGCCCCATACTTGCCATTGTCGTTGACCCCGGTGGCACCCTGGCTCACGCTGCCGAGGTACCCGTAGTTGCCGTTGGCGGCGTACTCCCCATACGCGCCGTTATTGTTGTTGCCGAGCGTGCCCCAGTTGCCGTTGGTGTTCTTGCCCTCCACGCCGTAGTTGGCCGTGCCGAGACCTCCCGAGTGGCCGTTGGCGTGCCATCCGTATGCGCCACGGGCGCTCTCGCCGCCGAGGTAGCCCCAGTTGCCGCTTGCCCCGTGGCCGAGGACTCCCCGGGCGCCGTCACCAAGGAGGCCGTAGTTGCCGTCTGTGTGGGTGCCTTGGATCACTCCGTTCGAGCTCCCCGTCAGTTCCAGGGGATTGGCTACGGCCAGGGTAAGGTCGCCCTGGTCACCGCCCCCGTCGAGTCCTTCTCCCGACCACACCGCCGTCACGTCTCCGGCAGAGAAGCCCAGATCCCCCTGCTGGATCGTCCCGTCCACGATCATGTCGCTGGTAACGGAGTTGCTCTGCCCCTCATTGACGAATCGGCTGTCGTAGGCGCCTCCGTTGGCGTAGGCCGACGTCAGCCCCACAGCGTCAGTGCTGACCGCTATGCCGGTGCCGGCGCCCACGTCCAACGAGACATCTCCAGACGTGCCTCCGCCTGTCAAGCCCTGACCGGCGCCTACACCTGTGATGTCGCCCCCGGTGCCCCCACTGGCAGCAATCGTAATCGTGTTGGCGCCGTCGTTGGGCGTGATGGTGACATTTGCGCCGGCAACCAGGTCGATGTCGCCGCCGTCGTTGTTAACCCCGTCAACACTGGAGACTATGTTTGGCGCGATCTTGGCCACCGTCACGGCGTCGTTTTGAATATCCGCCGTCCGGACCTGGCCGTCCTGGATCTTGGCGCTGTTCACGGCGTTGGCGGCTATAGTGGGGTTGGGATACGTCCCCGTCAGGTCTCCACCTGCGGTTCCGCCGGCCGGTACGGATGGGATGGCGCTCTCGGGGAACTTCCCGGTGGCATCCAGCGGCAGCAGTGTATTGGCTGTTGGTGTGGCGCTCGCATCGAATCCGTCCACGTGATCGGCATCCATCGCCATGAAGCTGTACGGGACGGTGCTTAGTTCGATGCGCGGCGTCTGGGGTGAACCGCTTCCCACCTGGACCTCGAGCCAGTACGGGGCGTCAAATGCCGGCGTGATAGGGGTGACGCTGCCCAACTGTACCTTGAACAGCCCGCCCGCAACGGCTACGCTCGGATGCGTCTCGGACCATAGACTCGTTCCGCCGCTCGCCGCGTCGTAGATCTTGAATGTCAGACTGTAGTTGCCGTCTGCCACCGGCGAGCCGGTGTCGTCAGTCAGCCATCCTTGGTAGGTGATGGCCTGCGGGATTGCTCCGTGGGCAACAAAGATCGCAAGACCGAAGACTGCAATCTGGAAGATGATTGAATTCTTCATGGTTTTCTCTCCTTCTGGTTCACAAATACTACTTTACAAGCACTATCCTTCTGCTTTTGACGAAAGCTTTGCCGTCTGACGGCCTTGCGATCATCCGACATACGTAGACTCCGTTACCGGCTCGCCGGCCGGAGTCGTCTCTCCCATCCCAGTTGACGACATGGTAGCCCGATTCCTTGGCCTCATGAACGATTTGTCGCATCATCTGCCCTCGAAGATTGTAGATTTCCACCGAGACATGGCTCGGCTTGGGCAGAGCGAACGGGACAGTCGTTTGGGAACTAAAGGGGTTGGGGTAATTCTGGCTCAACTGGTAGGTGGCCGGCAGCCCGAAGCCATATTGATCTTGAACGCCAACGGCCGGAAAAAGCCCGGGATTCCAGAAGCCCGAATACACCCGGTGGGTCGAACCTTCCAGCAGACCAACGCCGATCTGCCCCACTGACGCCGATATCCGGTACCCACTCGAGCTCGACTCTATTGTCCCTCCTGCTGCAATGACATCCCAGAAGACGTGTTCGGCATCGGCGTGATTCTGAAAACCACTCGCTACCAGCAACGCAAATCCCATTGAGACGATCAGCATAGGCTGTTTCAATGTTCACCTCCCTTTGTTTCCTTTCCCCAGCAGCGTTTGATCCATATCCATTCTCTTTAACCCTTGGACAATACGCCTGCACACTCTCAACAATAATATATCAAAAGCAAGCTGTCAAGGACCTACGTCACATCTTGGGGATAATTGAGGATTGTGGACGCGTCAAATCCGAATATCGAAATATGAAGGGGCGGGATTAGCCCGGACTTCTCACCGGCCTTCGTCGCGAAACGGCTGAGATGGTATTGCCTGCAAGGCCTGTGACCAAGGCCGGTCGACCGAGTCCGCCAGCTGGCGGAAAGCAGGGAGTGCCGGATCAGTTGTTGTAGTCCCGCGTCGGACGCGGGATTGGTGAGAAATTCGGGTTAGCACCGACGGCGGCCATGAGAGACCATGGCCCTCCAGAGGGGGATATGTAGGTATCAGTCTGTGGAGGGACGCGCTTCGTCGCGTCTGCGGTATCAGCTCAAACGGCGGCCATGACCAAGCATCGAAGATCCGACAACCGGCGGATGGCCCTCCATCTTTCCCATAAACCTCGTCTCGAACTTTGTCCCGAACTCCTCCCCACATCTACGCTTCTTGCGTAGTCCCGCGTACTGCGCGGGATTGCCCGAGCAGAGGCGAGGGGATGTTCATTCCCCCATACCCGCAATCCCCGCTCCCAGATTATAGATTCTTCGGTCGCTTTGCTCCCTCAGAATGACACGTGTCGCCACGTCCAATAGTATCCCTGTCATTCCAGGCGACCCACGGGAGCGAAGCGAAGCTACGTTCAGTGCGGCGTACTTGAAAAAGCCGCGCACAGTGGTAGCTTTGCCGCGGTCATTGCCGAGTGCTCGAGTTTGCGGATTCGAAGGTCTCACCAGGTCACCAGCATTAGCACTCCTGAGAGCTTTGACACCCAGTGAGAGATTGTTGATCTAAATGAAGAGAAAGAGGCAGCGAGGTTACTGAATGACACACAAGAACCTTCTTATGGACTCCCGGTGTGTGCATGCCGGTGTCGGAGATGATGTACACGGGGCGGTGGTGCCGCCCATTTATCAGACATCAACCTTCAAGTTCAAGGATGCCCAGCACGGCGCCGATCTTTTTGCCGGCAAACAGAAGGGTTACATCTATACCCGTCTTGGGAATCCTACGGTAGCCGCCCTGGAAGAGGCCTTGGCTTCGCTGGAAGGCGGTTTTTTGGGATTGGGCTGTGCCAGCGGCATGGCCGCCATCCACACGGCGTTGGCCACATTCCTTGATACTGGGGATCATGTCATCTCTAGTGAATCCGTCTATGGGCCGGTGACCAGCCTGCTTGGCGGTTTTTTCTCACGCTTTGGCATTCAGACCAGCTTTGTGGACAGTTCAGACCTGAGCGCCGTGCGAGACGCTGTGCGGCCCAATACAAGAATGATCCACATCGAGACACCGGGCAACCCGACCCTTGTGGTCTCCGACCTTGCCGCCATTGCTGAGATTGCCAAGGAGAATGGCGCGAAGATGATGGTGGACAATACGTTCTTGAGTCCGATCCTCCAGCGCCCCTTGGAACTGGGTGCGGATATCGTGGTGCACAGCCTGACCAAGTTTCTCAATGGGCACGCCGATGTGGTGGGCGGTATCATCATCCCCAAGACAGAAGAAGACTACCACCGTCTGCGTCAGGCGCTGAACCTGGCAGGCGGCACCATAGATCCATTCAATGCCTTCCTGGTGCACCGAGGAATCAAGACGCTGGCGCTTCGCATGGCGCGCCATTGCGAGAATGCGCAAGAGGTAGCCGAGTACTTGGAGAAGCACGACAAGGTAGCCTGGGTGCGCTACCCGGGGTTGCCAAGCCACCCCCATTATGAGCTTTCCAAGAGACAGACCTCTGGCCATGGAGGGGTGATCAGCTTCGAGCTAAAGGGGGGTCTCGAGGCGGGGCGCACGCTCATGGGGAGCGTTCACCTGGCTCAGTTGGCCGTCAGCTTGGGTGGAGTGGAGACCCTCATTCAACATCCGGCGAGTATGACCCATGCAGGCATGTCGCGGGATCTGCGCGAGCGTGCCGGCATCGCTGACGGGCTCGTCCGCTTGTCTATCGGCATAGAAGCCCCCACAGACATCATCGAGGATCTTGAAGGAGGGCTTGCCCTCGTCGTGGCGGCGTGAGCTTGAGTCTCGGCGGCGCCTTTGGAACTTTCCTGCATATGGAGGACGTCATGAAAAAGATGATGGTTTGCTGCATCGTTCTTACCATTATGACCTTTCTTGTCACGAATGTGGTTGCTCAGGGCCACGGTCCCATGTTCGACATCAGTGTGGATCCCCACATGGAGGGCTGGCCCCAGGCATGCTACAACTCGAATGCGGATGAATATCTCGTGGTCTGGGAAGACTATCGGAATGATGGTTCCGACATCTATGGGCAGTTCCTGAATGGGGATGGAACGCTCAAGGACACGGATTTCCCGATCTGCCTGGCAGCAGGGGAACAGTACTGGCCGCGGCTGGATTTTGATCCCCAACTGGATCAATTCCTGATCGTGTTCGAGGATTGGAGGGACCCCGCAAACGGCGACATATGTGGCGTCTTCATCGCAAGCGATGGGAGCTTTGTAGATGCGCCTACATCCGGCGAGGATCATACATTCGCTATCTGTTCGAATCCAGCGAAAATCTATACCTGTTCCGTGGCATATAACCTTGATACCAGGCGGTATCTTGTTGTATGGGGCGACTATCGAAACGATCCCACAGGGTCGAGTTATACGGGTGCGGATGTTTTTGGACAGATCGTCGATTCCGATGGAAGGCTGCTTCCCCCACCGACGCCCGCGGATCCTACGACCAACTTCGCCATTGCCGAAGATCCGGAAATCTTTGAGAGTGTGGCCGATGTTACCTTCTGCATGGGAACGCATGAGTGGTTTGTCGTCTACGGAACAAATACCGGCTATGTCCACGGCCAACGAGTGAACGGCCTGGGTGCGCTCATCAACCCCGACGGCTCTGCAGTGCCGGACACCGGCTGGACCAATTCGGCGATTGTCGTCTCCAAGCAGTTCCAGAATGGTCCCGACTGCCTTCAAGCCAGGGTCAAGGCGAATAGCGAGCTGTTGGATACAGTTGAAGGGTGGATAGAATGTGAAGTCGTTTGGAAGGGGAAAGACCCGGAATTGGAAGACAATGATGTGTGGGGTCAGAGAATCGGATTCCTTGGGGATATGGAGAACTGGGAAGCCCAGTATGTGGATGTCAACGGGGATATCACCGCCGAGGTCTCGAACCATGCCATCAGCATTCAAGACGGTTGGTGTGGCCCTCCAGAAATCGATTTCAGCGTTGCAGACAATGAGTTCCTGGTCAGCTGGGGTGATCCGAGAAACGAAGATGTAAATGGACACGATTTGTACTACCAACGTCTCTACGTGGATATGGCGCAGACCCAGGACATGATTTGGCTGGATGATGATCGCGTGAATGTGGTCAACGAGACAGAAAACACTCCGGTCTTTACGACGGAGAACTACGAGGGGAGCATGATGGGTATTGCCCACAGCGCCGCTCGGAATGAATTCATGGTCGCCTTCACCTATGAGGATTTCTCGGCAGGCCGGGAGGGGGATGTCATGGGGGTTATTGCCAAGGGCACGCCACCGGTGGCCGTGGAGGACGGCGCCCCTGTCCCAGATACCTTCAAGGTTGATGCCAACTATCCCAATCCGTTCAGCTCTCTGACGACGATCCGGTTCGCGCAGCCTGCGGATGGCCAGGTCACAGTGATTGTTTATGACCTGATGGGCCGGAAGATCGCCACGCTTCTGGACGGCGTCCTGCAAGCGGGATATCAAGAGATCGTGTGGAACGGGAAGGATGGCGGGGACAACGATGTGGCGGCGGGTGTCTACTTCTACGAGGTTCGTTCCAGCGATAGGGTGTCAGTGCAGAAGATGGTGCTGGTGCGGTAGCTCGACGCCGCAGGCGTATCCTCTGTCCCGCGTCAGACGCGGGATTGGTGAGCGTGAGCGAAGTATTTGGAGGCTGACGGGGCGTAACGAAGTCCCGCGGCCGACGCGGGATTGGTGAGGAGTTCGGGCTGACCTACCGATGGGTCTTGCTCGGCCAGAGGGGTCGAGTGACAAGTGAGTGAAGAAAAACGGGCTACGCCAAGCGTGGCTCGTCTTCTAGTATGAACTCCCTCGGATCGAGGGATAGGAATCAGAAGCTGTACTTGATTTTGGCGTAGACCAAGTCGTTCTCGTGAAAGACGCCGAACATGCCGTCCTTCCCACTGAATAGATCAGCACCGAACAGAACCTCGAAGCCATCCGCCATATCATAGCTGATCTTCGAGCGGACCAGCGCGTCGCCGTGGGCCAATCCAATGTATGAGAATAGCTCGATGTGCAGAGTCTCGTTTAGGTAGTCGTCACTCACGAGATATGTCATCACGTCAGTGTTTCGGTCCGCTGCCAGGCGATCGACATAGTCAAGAATCGTCTCCCGGGAGAATTGAGCGCTCATCCTCAGTCCAAGAAGAGAACGATCGATGCCGAAGAGATAGTGGACGGAGTCGTGCTTCAGCACGCCGTCTCCCGGCAGGGGATCCTCAGTGCCGAAACGTTTTCCCCGGTAGTAGGCTCCCTCTCCGCGAAGAACGAACCCACCGAACTGAGTGCTGAAACTCCCACCCGCGACCGTGAGGCGATGATGCTCCGGACGGACGATCAGGGAATCCAGCTCCTCTGTCTCCTGATCGAGCTGGGTGTCGAGGTGAAGCGTGGGGTCGTCGTTCCAGGCATAGCCCGCCATCAGCTCGAGATCGATTGTCGAGGACAGCAGCGAATATTTTCCGAAAACCTCGCTGTTCTCCAGGGACTCGTCGATCTCCTTGGATGAAAGGTCGAAAGCTGAGGGAACCGGAAATGTGTGGGTTTTTTCCCAGATGGAACCGCTCTCAGGGAAACGAGTCGGGGTGAATACTGGAATCCACACGAGCTCCAGGGTAGAGGTGGCCCTGTAGTAGTTCAGTCTTACGGCATCGACCCCTATCCTGATTTCCTCGAAATCCGGCAGCAAGAACCGACGCAGATCCTTGGGGGAGACCAGGTCGGTGATGAACATTCCGTCGGCTTTGCCCCATACGATTTGTTGCCTGCCGATTCGAAGATCGATACTGCTCCAGTACAGGTCGATATAGGCCCGGCGAAGCCCCCACTCGAGGTCCTCGCCCGGGGTCTGGTAGACGTAGGGATCGACCTGAAAAGCGGCTTCTTCCAGAGAATGCTCTACGTTGATGTTGAACGTGTTCTGGATCAACGCGAAATCGCCACTTTCCAGCAGTACCGAAGTGTGTTGACGGAGATAACCACCGATCCGCGGCGCTTTGGCAAGCGCTGGAAGCGCTACGAGATTCACCGAAATCAATGCAAGAAGGAGGATTAGACGTCTCATTTGAGACCCCTTGCCATCATCCTTTCGGAGAACATGCTGCTCGATATGTCTTGATCTAGTTCTACTTCGTCAAGGGTCATGATGGTTTTGTGGTCTCTTTGCAGGTTGAACATTGTCGATCCTGTCACGATCCAGTAGCCATCGATGTTTTCATAATTCTCGACGCTGAGGGTTTTTAATAGCTCGCCATCTTCATCGTAAAAATCCTTTTTCAGCGCAAACCACTTTCCCTCGACGATCCAGCTGACCGTCCTGGAATAGATGTAATCATCTTCCCTTGGAAGGCTCTCGACTACGAAACAGAGCTCTCCGCTCAGCTCTTCTTGGCCGATTACCTTGTGGACATCACTGCCCGGATGCCGATCGCCCAGGTCATCGTAGGTGAAGTCAGATCCCATGAAGTAGTCTCCCTTGCTGTCGCTGGAGATTCTCTTCACTTTATTCAGCGCGGGAAGATAGATCCACTGGTCGTCGTTCCTGCCGGCTTCGTCATAGTCCCAGCTCATGAAAGACGTGTTTCGGACGTCCGCGGGGGAGCGGAAGTACATGACCTTCTTCTCCAGGTTTTCGAAGGTCTTGCGGAACTGGCGAATCTCGCGGATGCGCTGGCTGCCTCTGGAGTTGATGAGGATCATTTTAAGGTTGGACTGCATGCCCTCGCCTTCGGGCCTGTCATAAACATTCTCGACCAACTCGAGCCCCGTGGGTTCCGCGGCCAGGAGCGGGATGGCAAGAAGGACCAGGAGTACGGCAAAGATTACAAGGTGCTTGTTCATTTCAATCTTCCTTTTCTTCTGCAAATCCCAAGATTTGATCAAGGATTTGGCCTGAGTATCGATTTCTGAAGTGGATTCTCGTCATGGTCATGACCACGAGCATGATGGTGATCGTGCCCAGGAAACTCATGAACATGTTGAAAGAGACGAGGGCCCCCAGCGCTCGGTTGGGAGGGAAGGCGGAGAAGAGAAGCACGAGGAACCCCGCGATCACTACAGCCGCGTTGAACATGATCGCCCTTCCAGAATGGGCCATGGTTTTCTGGATGGTTTTTTTCATATCGCCGGTTTCTCGGGCGTAGATTCTATAACGCTCAATGAAGTGAACTGCGTAGTCAATCCCGACGCCGATGGCGATGCTCGAGATAAGAGCAGTTGTCGTGCTGAGAGGAATCCCCAGGAGACCCATGATTCCGAAGTTGACGACAGCGGTGACGGCGATGGGGATCACGCCGATCAGCCCCACCAAGAACTGTTTGAACATCAAGGCCAAGAGGAGGATGATGATCCCAAGAGACAGAAGCAGGCTGGTGATCTGGCCTTTCAGAATCAGATCCGTGAAGATCAAGCTCTTGTAGCCGGAGCCGGCGTAATTGACTTCGATACCCTGCTTTTCGAAGAGCGGTTTGTAGCCCTCGACGATTGTTATGGCACGATTGATGGTCTTCGAGTCGTCACCTTTGAGCTGTAGCGTCACGTTCGACCTTGCGAAATCGAAATCAACGGTTTCCCACAGGGTTTCGGGATCGCCCGACATTTCGTAGAGAAGAAGATACTGCGCCACCAATTCCCTAGAATCCGGGATAGCATCAAAAACATCGTCGTCCGCGTGCATCGCCTTGTTGATCTGTCGCAGGTAATCCGAGAGACCGAAGCTATCGCCAACGATCTCCAGGTTTTCGCAGGCTGATTTCATTTCATCCATGGTGCGCAGCACTTCGGGATCCTTGAAGGCGCCATCATGGTCGGCCTCTAAAATGACATTCAGCGTTGAGGTGCCGCCGAAGTGCTCGTTGATGAACTTGTCGGTGAGCACGATGTCACTGTTTTGCTCGAACTTCTCGAGGAAGCTGGAGTTGATCCAAACCTTGCTGGCGCCGACTGTGGATATGGCGATCAGAATCACCGTGGCCAGGATGACCGGGCGGCGATGTGACAACACGAATAGAGAGAACCGGGCAAGGGAATCGCCGGACCCATCCCCGCGCCGCGTAGCCTTTTTCTTCGACTCCCCAAAGGCCACGATGCCGGCAGGTACCAAGACGAGGGAGAGGAGCATGGCGGTCAATACGCCGAAAGCGGTGAAAAGCCCAAAATACTTGATCGGGTAGACCTCGGAAGTCAGAAGCGAGACAAAACCGATCGCCGTCGTCACTGAGGTCATAACCACGGGCTTCCACATGCTACGAATCAAATCGGAGACGGCATCGCGGGTGTCGGTCAAAGGGGTGGCTTGGCGATAGAGTTTCAGGTGACTATAGAGATGGATTCCGTCGGCGACTCCAATCGCGATCAGCATGACCGGGATCATGGTCGTGACGGCGTAGACCGGTATACGCAAGGTCGCCATCAATCCAAAAGTCCAGAGTGTACTGAGAACCACGACCAACAGCGTGAAGATGGTGCTCCTGAAGCTTCGAAGCACCAGCATCAGAACCACGATGATGATGAGCAGGACGAGGGGAACCATACGCTTCATGTCCTTGGGGGCGAGATAGGCCATAGTACCCTCAACGATGGGTCTGCCCGCCACATGGAGTTTTTCAGGACCTTCGTAAGAGGCAACGAGTTCCTTGATCTCGTGATAGAAGGTCTGCGTAAAAACGCCGTCAGCGAGCCTCGCGATAACCAGAGCAACAGTCTCATCTTCGGAAACGAGCCTGCCGTTCACCATCCCGTTGCGGTGGACTTTCAATCGGAGGGCCTCGAGATCGCCAATCGTTTCAGGGACCTTACGGTAGAAAGGCCGAACATCCAATCCATCTTCGGAACCGCTGATGTTATCGGCCGAGTAGAGAGAGGTCACGTCGCTGCGTTCGATGAGGTCGTGCTTCTGCAGTTCACGACTCAGATCCTTGATCTTGCGCAAAGTCCTGGAATTGTAAATCCCCTCGGGATTCTCGATGGCAACGATGATGCCATCCTTGATATCGAACCATTCCTCGGCCTGGTCGCTGTAGACGAAGGCCGGGTGGTCCTTCGGCATATACTCATCCAAGTCCGTTTCGAGCCGTATGTCACCCCTGATGGCGATCAGCGAAGCAATGGAAATAAGGAAGACGAGCGCAAACACGATCCAGGGACGAGTCGACATGGCGGTCAATAATCTCTGCATCTTATCTCCTTTGTGAAAGCCAATTCACTTTGTTGTGAAAAAAATGCGATCTATTCACTTGCTATAGCCTTGTTGAAAAGCTTCCAGACCCTGGCCACATGCGCGCTGATATCCAGGTTCACGCCCTCGGCATGACGAAGGAGAGCGGCCGGCTGAATCATGCCTATGAACAGAAGCGCAATCGTTTGCGGATCAGCATCCTGCCGAATGACACCCTCCTTCTGGCCTTCTCGCACGATTGCCTCGATTTTTCGCAGGTAACCCGCGAGAATACGCAGGATCTTTGCGCGCCGGGACGTCTGGTCGCTCGCCATATCTGAAGACAACATGACATGCGGCATAAACTTTCCCTTTGCAATCAGCTTGGCGTGATGAGAGAGCAAGACCTCGAGGGTTTCGAGAGGGTTGTCGGCCTCGTCGCGCGCGACTTCCACCAGGCCAAAGAGCTTATCCCGGAAGACATCCAACGCCGCGTTGAGGACTTCCTCCTTCCCACGGAAATGGCGGTAGATCGCCGAAGGAACCAATCCGACACTCTCTCCGAGGTCGGTGATATTGAATTCCTCGATACCACGCGAAATCAAAAGATCGAGGGCTGCTCGGGCGATCTGCTCCCGCCGCGCCTCGGTATGCATTCTTTGAGTTGCCATCTTGGCCTCCAAGTGAATAACTATTCACAAGATAATCAATCTTGTACCCTGAGTCAAGGGCGAATCGGGAATATGGCCTATTCGGATGCAAGCGTTCTAGCCCGTATTTCTCATCCCGCGTCCGCCGCGGGATTCGGGACGAAGTTCTTGGGAAGCTTCTGAAATATGTGGGTTATTCAGAAGGTTTCAGGAGCTCCTTCCAGCGGTGAATGAGGGATGGGCATCTGCTGCCGAGGGCCATCACGTCTTTTGGGTGTGCTCTGGGCACTGGGATGGCGCAACCAGGATCGATTTCTCCGGTGTGGATGGGCCAGTTCAACGCGGGTACATGGGCGCCGTGGGAAACGGCAAGGTAGTCGTCGAACGATGGTCGAGCAAAGCGGACCTGTGGAGTCCGTCCCAGAGCCGCAGGGCTGAAAGGGTCGATTGACGCGGTTTGTGCTTCAATGCGTAGAAGGTTTTTGGGGTAGCTGTCCACCACCGCCCACGCCAGATCTATAGTTCGTTGGAGCGTTTCAGCGGTCTCGCCCGGGATGTTGAGAAGAAAGAACATGTGCAAGGGGAATCCACGCGCGGCGAGGTCGGCGAGTACGGCAAGCAGACGTTCGTCGTCTTTGCCCCGTGAGGCGAACTTCCGCAACCCTGACCAGGCCGAGGTCGTGGAGAGCGCGATGTATGACGTGCTGACGTCAAACGTTGAAGCCCATGCGTCGAGGAACTCGCGGTCCGGCAGTGGACCCCATGACTCGTTTCCCAATCCCACACTGACGCCGGATTCGGTGATCTTCCGGAAGAAGGGCGCCCAGAAGCCCCTTCCCAGTGAAAGAAGGTCGTGGGTGAGATGAACCGCCTGAACTCCTGAACGAGCGAGACGAATCACGTCGGCGGCAACCTTCTCGGGAGACCGCACGAGCACATGCTCTCGCCCCCAGATCTTGGCCAACGATGGGGCTGAGCCCCCACAGAAGAAACAGGCATTGGCACAACCACGCCCCACAAGAAGCCAACGATTACGATAGGGGAAGTCTGATTTTTCGAATTCTGTGAGGTTCTCCAACCAAGACATCTCTACCTCATCTATCTCATCAAGCGAATTTGCGACCCATCTTAGGGTTGGAGGGCGCAATTCGTCGTCTGGCCCCCGCGTCCAGAGATTCGGAAAACGAGCCAGATCCCCGGCTCCGGTCACTAGACGTGTTGCCAATAACTGAAGCGGATATTCGGCCTCTCCTGCGATGATCGTATCCACGTGAGGAAATCGGCTGAGAATCTCTTGAGGGAATGAGCTGGCGGTGAGGCCCCCGAGGACCACAAGGCTATCCGGAAGCATCTCCTTGGCGGTTCTCGCCGCGGCCAATGCACCGTGGGTGTGGACGTACCAGTGCAGCTCGATGAGAACCATGTTGGGTCTATGATCGGAGAGCCATTTTTCCAGCGAGAAGCCGGAGTCGATTCTCCGCTCCACGGCCTCATTCACTCCGCAGAGGTCCACGCCTTGTTTGCGCATGAGGTTCAGGGCGCCCACAATGCCGGCGGGCTGATTCTGAAACGCATCCAGTGGGATGTGTGAACCTGGGACCCCTCCATGGGGGCTGGGATGGATATAGGCGACTCGTGCCTGCATGTTTCCTCAGTCCTACCCCGAACTCCTCACCAATCCCGCGTCCGACGCGGGACTGCAACGCCGCATCTGGAAGCGCCTGCTTCGTTACGCTTCCTTCTCCTCCTCGGCGTATCGCAGAGAATACGCCTGCGTCGTCCTCGGTCGCAAGCCTCGCAGCCTCAACCATCTTCTCCGTTTCGCGACGGTTACCTCTATTCTATGGGTTCCCGATGGCGTACCACCTTGTCCATTACGTGGCTGAGGGTGCTGAGCTGGTAGGGCTTGGGGATCACGGCGGCAAAGCCGTATCGCTGGTATTCCGCCATCACCGGATCGGCGGAATAGCCGCTTGACACCACGGCTCTCACGTGTGGGTCGATCTCGCGAAGCTTGGCGATTACCTCCTTCCCACCCATCTCGCCCGGCACGGTGAGATCGAGAATCAGGGCGTCATATGGTTCGCCAAGCGCCTTTGCCTTGACGAACTTCTCAATGGCTTCTTCTCCGCTGCTGGAAAGCACAGCATGGTAGCCCAGGAACTCAAGCATGTCTTTGGCCACGGCTCGCACGGTCTCCTCGTCGTCCATTATGAGAACTCGGCCTTTCCCGGAAATGAGCTGCTCTCTCTTGCCGCGTTTTTCGGGCTTGGTAATGGAGGAAGCCGGGAGGTATATGTGGAATACGGTTCCTTTTCCCATCTCCGATTCCACGGAAAGGAGGCCTTCGTGGTTTTTTATGATGGCATAGGACATCGTGAGTCCCAGACCGCTTCCTTTCTGTTTCGTGGTAAAGAAGGGGTCAAAGATCTTGCTCAGGAGATGCTGGGGGATGCCTACGCCATGGTCACGAGTCGTGATGTGGACATAGCGGCCATTCTCGAGTGGCATCTTGTCTTCAGGCCCCACTACATAATTTTTCGCTTCGATGGAGAGTTTGCCCCCCTCAGGCATGGCTTGGTCGGCATTGATGACGAGATTGTGCATGACCTGACCGATCTGTCCGCTGTCGATTTCGACTGACCAGAGATCTTCAGCAATTCCATACCGGCAGCGGACATTGGATCCGTGCAGTGCGAATGCCGCCCATTCCCGAAGGAGCTGATTGATTGACATTGCCTTCCTTATTGGCGCGCCGCCCTTGGAAAAGGTGAGCAGCTGGGAAGTGAGAGCCCTCGCACGATCGATGGCCTTCTCGGCTTCGGTGAGTCTCATGCTGATCCGTTCATTTTCAGCCCCATAGATGCGCGCTAGAGTCAGGTTCCCCAAGGTGGCGGTGAGCAGATTATTGAAGTCGTGGGCAATCCCACCGGCCAGCAAGCCTACTGTCTCCAGCTTGCTTGCCTTGAGTATCTCATCCTCGAGTCGCCTCCGCTCCAAGACTTCCACGAACACGCCCAACGCACCTTCCACCACGTCTCGATCCTGTATTCGGAAGGGCAATTGCACACGACGGTCATCAAGAGTGCTGCCGATGAATAACCCGGTATTCGTTCGCTCGTCATTGGCCCATAAGAAGAAAGGCGTTGCAAGTTGCTCTTCGAGGGCGCGTGCAAAGGGAGTTGACGAAGAGGAAGAACTCTTGAAAGCAAAGTCGGGAATCGGCGGAGAAACAGTGAAAGATTCTGAGACGCTCTCGTCAAATCCGAGACCATAACGGAACGTCATGGTTTCCTCGCCCGGCAGGTAGCGGAAAATGGCGGCGCGTTGCGCGTTGAAAATCGGCATTGTTATCTCAAGGAGCCGGGTTGCTATCCCGGACTCGCTTGCATGCGCATTCACGAGAAGGTAGCCCTCGCGAATCAGTTCCGCAGCAACTCGGCTTCGGTGTTCCTCTCTGCGAACCCTGGTGAGTTCTTCCTGAAGGCGGAGCACGTGTGCACCCAATTCATCGGTCTGTCGGCGGTAGAAGTCGAGTTCCTTGTTCGACGAGTTCATGTACTATCTTGCATGCCGAAAAGCGTGAGAACGCCTGTCCAATTGAGAGGCCGGCTTCTCCCCAGAACCGGTGCAATCTCCAAGGCAGAATAGAAGCCCATCAGCGGGATTTCCTTGGGAAGTGCCTCCTGCAAGGCAGAGGCCTCTTCCCGTTCTGAGCCGCTGAAAGCGCTTGTACGCCCGCCACAATCGATATAGAGTGCGAAGAAAGGATCCCAATCTTTGGTCGCCTCCAGGAGCTCGCGCGTTCTTTGGCCGACAGATTGCAGCATGAGCTTGTTATCGCGTGACATGATCTGGATCTTCGTCCCCTGCTCGAAGTCCGCCTCGAAAAGACTCACCGAGCCCTCTGTTTGATCGATGTCAATGATGAGTTGATTCACGTAGGCTGATTCATCATACGTCGCAAAGAGATCGCCGTGCTTCTCTCCCAGGGTCGTATTCAGAGAGAGATTGGGGAGGCTGTTCTTGGAATCGTCGAGGCCAAGTTTTTCGTAGATTACCTCAAGGGCCGGTCGTCCGTCTAATTCATAGAGCTTCTGGCCCTCGATCTTGGTGATCTCGAGAAAGGAACTCACGGGGACGCATGCGTGCATAATCGTGGTCCGGGCGCGAATCTGGGAAGGGAATACGGCGGCTACCACCGCGTTTTTCCTGATCTTTTGACCGTCGATAACGTAGCCCGTCGAAAGAGCCGGGTCTCCCGTCACACCCGCACCTATCATGTGGAAGTGTCGCTGTCCCAGGACTTCGTACAGACCGTCGAGCAAAAGACTGCCAACATTCAGTTTTGGCGGAAGCGAAGACCGGATGGCGTCATAGAGGATGAGGACAACATCCCCATCCTGGATACTCTCATCAAGTTTGCGGCCCAGCTCCTGCCCTGTCTCGAACTCTCCCTTCTTTTCCATATCACAGACAGATACGATTCTCGGTTTCCCGATTGAATCCGGGAAGACTGCTACTGCACAATCGTAGCCTACATAGCCAACCGTATCCCCGGCAATGATTCCTATGGAGGTTCCTCCAACTACCGGGAGGTCTCCCAACTCAGATCGAAGACCCTGCAAAACGTCTTCCTTGGAATGGCGACCTCCGCAGAAGACCAGAGCCCACGCTGGTCGGGCCGTGTCCGGGAGTTGGTGGAGTGCGGTTTGTGTGGCCTGTGAGACTGCTGCCGTCGCATTCAAGTCCCGGCCGATTCCAATGCCTACCATGTAACCGGCCCCCTTTCATGCATGAGTAATCGGGCGAGAGGATTGCGAGATCCCAGATGCTCGCACTGATGAACCGCAATGAGCCAGGATCGGGCGCTCCATTGGCTGTCACGGCAAACAGAATATACTACAATTATGGCTCATAGCAAGTATACTGCCACTTCCGATTTGAGTCGGCGGGGATCCAGCCCGCATTTCTCGCGAGCCCCAGTTCGCCACAGGGTCAGTGGCGCAGGTCAGCGGCGCAGGTTAGTGGCGCAGGCGTCCCTGCCTGCGATCTTCCCTGCCTGCGATCCGAGCCTCTCACCCTCCAACTCATCAGCTTACCAGCTCAATAGCTCACCAGCTCATTTGTCATTCCCCGAACCTCCACGCTTATTCATTGATCCTATATCGGAACCGACTTGACGTATGGGTTCAGGCTGCGAACCCTAAGAGCTGCGTGCTCGGGGTGAACCCGCAATGGCGTGGCGATATGGCGGCAGAATGCGTTTGAATTGCAGGAAGGCGGGAAGAATGGAGAAAGCATCACGCAAGGAAGGGATGGATTCTCACGATCCGGTCCGACAAACAGTACGGATTGTCACATTCTCGAATAGATCGAGCAATGACAGGAAGTTATTGAAGAGGTTTGTGGGGTTTCATTGGGACCATTACCGGGATGATGCACTGCATATTCCGCTTCTCGACTACGAGTATCTTGGCTTCAAGGCGATAGGCATAAAGGGATTTTTCGAACCCGGCAATCTTTTTTTTCGGCATGCCGACATGAGATGGCTCCTGGCATTCAAAGGTGATGAGATCGTCGGCCGATGTACTGCGTTTGTAAATCACAACCATAACCGGCACTGGAACGACAAGGTCGGCTTTTTCGGTCAATTCGAATCCACTGATGACATCGAGGTAGCCAAGGCATTGTGGGACAGCACGGAGCGTTGGCTCGGCGAACAGGGTATGGATACCATGCGGGGACCACAAGATCTGCCCGTCAATGAAGCAACTCCCGGCTTCATGACCGACGGATTCGATTCGCGCCCCGTGATCTACTATGCCTATACCAAACCATACTACCCGCGGTTGGCCGGCGAGGCCGGATTCGAGCCCATCAAACGTGTGTTCTCGTGGGAAGTCCCCGTGATGAACCCAATGGAAGAGAAGCTTGAACGAGTCGCACGCAAGGTCGTTGAGCGCTATGGTATCACGATCGAGTCATGGGACCAGCGCAGTCTTGAGGAACGCATCAATGAGATGTTCGGAATCTATAATGAGGAATGGAGCGATAATTATGGATTCGTACCATTTGAATATGATGAATTCGCTTCTATAATCAAAGATATGATGCTGATATTCGACAAGAAGCTGTTTGTCTTTTTGTATATCGAAGATGAACCAGTGGCGTTTTTCGGAGGAATTCCAAATATCCTCGAACGGCTGAAGCCTATTCCATGGTGTCGAAGGTGCGAACTACTGCGTGCCGCGAAGATGCTTCTCACCAGAAGACAGATCAAGGGGTTCAGAGTGGGCTATCTTGGCGTCAAGAAGAAGTATCGGCGTCTTGGTCTGGATGGCGTAATGCTCTGGAAGCAGAAATGCTACACCCAAGCTGCCGGCTATGAGTATGGCGACATGGGGTGGGTTCTCGAGGACAATGTCATGGCCATCCGCCTCATTGAGATGATGGGAAGTAGGCTTTCCAAGACCTACACCATCTTCCAGAAGGCTATTGGTTGAGGGGTTCAGGGTTCAGGGTTCAGGGTTCAGGGTTCAGAGTAACGGAGTAACGTAGGTCGGGTTAGCGCAGCGTAACCCGACATTCCGACCGGAGTAGACATGGAATACCGACGCGCATTCGTTGTAGATCATATCCACTACAACCCGGTCAAACATGCGTATGTCTATCGACCGATCGATTGGCCCTACTCGAGCATGCGGCGATACGTGGATGCAGGTGTGTACTCGGAGGATTGGGGCACGGTGGCGATGACGTTGCCGGAGGATGTGGGAAACGAATGATGGAGAAATGTCGGGTTACGCCGGGCTAACCCGACCTACATTGTCTATTGGTGCAGGGTTCAAGGAAGGTTGTTCTGATCAACAAGGAGGATTCGATGAACGTTTCGAAGAACAGGCTTCTCTCATTCATCCTGACGTTGTTACTGAGTCCGGGGGTCTTTGATTGCAGCGGCGCGGAATCCCGAGATGATACTTTGGTTGTTTTCAGCACGGAGCACTTTGATGTGGAGATTGCGGAACAATACGCTTCGTACCGGCCCATGGTTGAGGAGTATCTGGAAGAAGGATACCACATCTACCGGACCTACACGGGCTATGCTTTGAATGACTTGATGAATTGGATTCAGGACAACCCGGATGTGCACCATCCGCGCTACTATTTCATGTTCTACCAGCCCGAGGACATGTGGCGTAAGGGATGGGCTGGTGGACTCACCTCGTGGAACAATACCCAGGTTACCGCCACGCTTCTCCCCGGGCTGGAACTCGAAGAGATCGAGAGGGGGGATCCAACGCTTTCAATCATCTGGCACGAACTGGCCAATGGTTGGGCTAATGTGTACGTGGACTATCAGGGAAAAGGCACTCATGCGCCATGGTGGTTTGCTGCTGAGGGTCACGCGGGATTCCTGCGCCAGCATGCCATGGTGGACTGCGGTTGGCCCGTAGAGCAGGTGCGTGAGTACCAAGGAGCCCTTAAGCATACTGATAGATATCTCGAAGGAGAGAAATACGACCCGGGAGCGGTCTGCCACGTCTTGCTTCAAAGCCTTTGGGCTGAGTACGGATGGCCTCTTTTCCAAGCAACATATCGGGCAATTCAAGAGGGGGAGTTGACTTTCCCTGAAGCAGATTCACTTCAAGCCAATTCCGTGTTGGTCCGGTTTCTCTCAGAGGCTGTGGGAGAGAACCTGCTCCCCTTCATGGAGATGTTCAGGATTCCTGTGACACAGGAGACAAGGGAAGCCTTGGCCAGATTCCCAACGGCCGACATTCCCCTGGAGAAAAGCGTATTGGTGGAGAAGCCCAGGCACCCGCTAGAATTTGGGACGAAGTAACGTAGGTCGGGTTAGCCCAGCGTAACCCGACATTTTTGCCGCTTTGTCTTCTCCCATAGCAGAAGACAAAGCGGCAAGTGGCGCATGTCAGTGGCGCAGGCGTCCCTGCCTGCGATCTTCCCCTGCCTGTGGCTTTTCCCGCACTGGGTGAGAATCAGGATAGAGTTCGAGACCCGCCTTCGTCGGATGGCTTCCGTCTTCTCCTGGTGGATACGCCGTGACGAGTCGGCGTGGCAAGCAAAGTTCGAGACGAAGTTTGGGACGGAGCGGAGATGTCGGGTTACGCGGGGCTAACCCGACCTACATTGTCTGTGAGAGACGGAATCGCTATTGCTGGTGATGCAATAGACCCATTGTTGACGCGCGTTGCGCGGGGAGGTAAGCTTGCGGCCCTCGTTTTGGCGACTGACCTCATGGCCCTGAGCGAACCCTTAGATAGAAGCTGAACCCCTATGAATCGAATCAGGAATTTTAGTATTATTGCGCATATAGATCATGGGAAATCGACCCTGGCTGATCGATTGATTCAGCATGCCGGGCTCGTGGCGGATCGGGATTTTCGAGAGCAGATTCTGGATTCTATGGATATTGAGCGGGAGCGTGGCATTACCATCAAGAGCCAGACAGTGACGCTTCCATACACCGCTCATTCAGGCCTGACCTATTCCCTCAATCTCATCGATACCCCGGGGCACGTGGATTTCTCGTATGAAGTGTCTCGCGCATTGGCCTCGTGTGAAGGCGTACTATTGCTCGTGGATGCCGCACAGGGCGTTGAGGCGCAGACCGTGGCGAATCTATACGCCGCCATGGAGCATGATCTTGTGATTATCCCGGTGATCAACAAGATCGACCTCCCTTCCGCAGACATTGAGATGACCAAGAAGGAGATCGAATCAGAGCTGGGGCTCGATACTTCAGAGGTCGTACTCTGTTCCGCAAAGGTCGGTACCGGGATCGAGGATGTTCTGGAAGCAGTGGTACGCTGCATTCCTCCCCCTACGGGCAGTCCTAAGGCCCCGTTGTCAGGGCTTATTTTTGATGCGCAGTACGACTCTTTCAGGGGCACCGTGGTCAGTATACGGCTCTATGATGGCGTGGTGAGGCCCGGTGATGTGATCCGAACCTTGTCGAATGGCCTGACCCACCGGGTGGAAGAGGTTGGGGTCTACCAGCTTCCGAAGCAACCCCGGAAGGCGCTTTCCGCAGGCGAAGTCGGCTATCTTTTTGCCGGGATCAAAACCGTGGGTGACACTAGGATCGGTGATACCATTACATTAGACTCCTCTCCCGCGTCCGAGGCCCTCCCCGGCTTCGAGGTGGCGAAGCCCATGGTCTTCTCGTCGCTCTATCCCATCACCTCCGATGACTACCGATCCCTGGCAGATTCCTTGGAGAAGTACGTGCTCAATGATGCTTCCCTGACCTATGAGAAGGATTCCTCCACTGCACTCGGTCAGGGGTTCCGCTGCGGTTTCTTGGGGCTCCTTCACTTGGAAATCGTACAGGAACGCCTTGAGCGTGAGTTCGGCCAATCCATTATCATGACCGTTCCCAGCGTTGAGTACCATTTTACACTGAAGGACGGGCGATCCATTGCAGTAGATAATCCCGCCCATTTCCCCGATCCTATCGATATTCTCGGAACCAAGGAGCCGTACATTCGTGCGTCGCTTCTTCTTCCTGAGCGCTATCTCGGGGTGGTGATGAAGCTCTGCCTCGATCGTCGTGCGATGGATACTACGTTCACCTATCCTTCTCCGGGGCGAATCGAATTGACGGCGGAGATGCCGTTGGCGGAGATGCTGTTCGATTTCTATGACCGACTGAAGAGTATCACCCAGGGCTATGGATCGTTTGACTACGAGGTGATAGGGTATCGCGACAGTGATGTGGTGAAGGTTGATATTCTCATCAATGGGGAGAAGGTTGATGCGCTTTCGTTGATCGTTCACCGGGATCGCGCCAGGGAGCGGGCGCTTCATGCTTGCGAGCGGCTCGAGAAAGAAATTCCGCGTCATCAGTTTCGTATTGCCATACAGGGAGCCATTGGCGGCAAGATTATCGCGCGCTCCACGATTCGACCGTTTCGCAAGGATGTCACGGCCAAGTGCTACGGTGGTGACATAAGCCGGAAGCGCAAGCTCTTAGAGAAGCAGAAGAAGGGAAAGAAACGGATGAAAGTAGTAGGGAATGTGGTCATTCCTCAGAGCGCGTTCGTGGCGGTTCTCAAGACGGATGAGGATTAGCCCCCTTTGGATGCGCTTCGCTGCGCATTTGGGGCACTGGATGGGGGAAAAAGAATGTAGAATCTGGAATCTATAATCTGTCAATCTGGAAGAATGGGATTTAGGATAGGCCTCAGGCAAAGGCGCAAAGACGGAAAGAATGAAGAGAGATTTTTCGCTTCCTTCAGGCGCTCAGAATGACAGGGGTAATGCGCAGAAGGATGTGTTGCCATGTGTCATTCTGAGGGAGCAGCGCGACCGAGGAATCTGGGCCGGTGGGGGGAACCACAGATTACACAGATTGGGAGAGGAGATTGGGGGAATGGGGGAATGGGGGAATGGGAAGAGGAGAGCGTTGAGCGTTGAGCGTGCAGCGTTGAGATGATGGAGCAAGAAGCAAGGCGAGATTCTTCGCTTCCTG
>JAUXFG010000061.1 GCA_030620115.1 Candidatus Fermentibacterota bacterium | reverse complement strand
TGTCATGGAGCAGGAGCTCTTGGCGTACCGCTCATGTCAGCGAGTTCTCGCCGTCCATGAGGAAGAAAGACGCATTCTTGCCGAGCAGATCAAACCCATCCCGGTAACCACCATACCCATATCACTGGCAGTGCCGGGGCGACCGCTTCGTCGCCAGCCCGCCAAGACGGCGGTATTTGTTGGTGCATTGGATTACGCGCCAAACCGGGATGCAGTGCGATATATCGCCCGAGAGATCTTTCCCCTTGTAAGAAAAAGGGAGCCGGATGCGGAGCTTCGGGTGGTGGGACTCATGCGGCGACGCGCACAGCTACCCAGGGAACCGTGGATTACTTACACGGGGTATGTCCCGCAATTGGATGATGCATTGGGCGACGTGGCCGTGGCCATAGCGCCGTTACGGCTTGGCGCGGGGACGAACGTGAAGGTCCTCTCGCTCCTGGGACGGGGGCTTCCCTTGGTGGCCACGAGACGAGCCATCGAGGGGCTCGGATTGCAGGACGGGCAAGAGGTCGTCTCGTCGGAAGACCCAGCCGTCATGGCGGAAGCCATTATCCAACTGATGAGGGATCAGGATGAGGCCACCCGGTTGGGTGAAGCGGCTCATGCATTTGCACTGAAGAGATTTCACTGGGAGACCACTGCACCGGATGTTGCTCGGTTGTACCGCAATGGATTCGAGGAAGTCCGGTTTCGCATAGAATCACATCAGAATGAATCGTATGCCAAGGAGTTGTAGCATTTCCGAGACAGGGGAATAGGTTTGTTCTTTCGGAAAAAGCATTACCATGGGTCATGGGCTGTTGAAGATCGGTGGGGACGTCTCTGGCCAAGGCCGACGTGCCTTGACACCGGGTGGCCTAGACGGCTGTTTTGTGCCTCGTTTTATCGTGATATTGCGGGCGGTCGCCGCCGCAGCCCAGTGTGGAGGATGACGGGTCATGGGTGAGTTCTATCTTGGAGTGGACATTGGGTCTGTGGCCCTCAAGGCCGTGCTGTTGTCAACCAAAACATCACACGGACGGCTGCCTGCAGGCTTTTCCCAAGGTGTTGAGACGGCCTGGTGCACGGCATGGTTCAGCCCCTACATCAGAACAAAAGGGCGACCGGCAGAGGCTGCCGGAAGGATGATTGATGCGGTGGTGAAGGCGGTTGGATCGAGCCTCTTGGGAGTTCGTTTGACAGGAGCTGCTGCGGAGCCTGTGGCCAAGTCCCTTGATGTGGCGCATGAGAACGAGTTCATTGCGTTAGCCAAGGGTATCTCTCTGCTTCATCTCGATACCAGAACCGTCTTCGAGATGGGTGGTGAGACGTCCAAGTACCTCCGGCTTGAGGCCATTCTCCCTGATGGAACACTGTCGGTAGTTGATTATGAGACCAATGGTGACTGTGCCGCCGGCACGGGTGCATTCATCGACCAACAGGCTGGACGATTGGGATTTGATGTCGAGAAGATTGGTGACCTGGTCAAGGGCGCGGAACGCATCCCCAAGATCGCCGGGCGTTGTTCGGTGTTCGCGAAGTCGGACATGATACACGCGCAACAGAAGGGATATGATCCCCACGAGGTATTGGCAGGGCTCTGTGAGGCGGTGGCGAAAAACTTCAAAGGGGCAGTGATCCGTAATAAGCATGTGGTGCCGCCTGTTCTCTTCGTGGGCGGTGTGGCCGCGAACAGTGCCGTAGCCGAGTCCCTGCGTAGCGCGTTCGATCTGGAGCCTCACCAGTTTCATGTGCCGCAGTATCATGCGTGGATAGGAGCCGCAGGCGCCGCCGCCGCGGAAGCCGCCGCCCCGACTTCCCGTTTGCCCGGTTCTGTAACCCTTGCACCGGATGAGTTCACTACGCTGGATCCTCTCGACATGCAGGATGTCATTCTCCTGAGAGATCGCGTGCCAGAGGTAGAGCTCCCCAAACGTGGCGAGCAACGCCCCGTGTATTTGGGCATCGACGTGGGAAGTGTGAGCACGAACCTTGCCGTGATCGACGGTGATGGATCGGTCTTATGGGAGCTCTACGTGCGCACCCGGGCACGTCCCATAGAGGTGGTGAGTGACGGTCTGGAGAAATTGGCCAGGGAATTGGGGGACAGGGTCCACGTGGGAGCGGTGGGTACGACGGGTTCGGGCCGTGAGCTCATCGGTCAATTGGTGGGCGCCGATACGGTAAACGATGAGATCACTGCGCACCAGCGTGGTGCGAGCTTCATCGCCGAACGATATCTCGACTCCAAGGTCAACACGATCCTCGAGATTGGGGGCCAAGACTCGAAGTATATCCGCATCGAGGACGGCGTGGTGGTGGATTTTACCATGAATGAGGCATGCGCTGCGGGCACCGGCTCCTTCCTCGAAGAGCGGGCTGTGGAACTGGGGATCTCCATAAAGGATGAGTTTGCGTCCATGGCCTTGGCTTCTCGAAATCCTGTGCGTCTCGGCGAACGATGTACGGTGTTCATGGAACGTGATGTGTTCGCACACCTGAGAAAGGGTGCGCTGATTCCCGATCTCGTGGCCGGCCTGGCATACTCTGTGGTGATGAACTACATCAACAGGGTCGTGAGGGGACGATCGATCGATGGTGTCATTTTTTTTCAGGGGGGCACTGCATACAATGATGCAGTGGCGGCAGCTTTTTCGTCGGTGCTTGGCCAGAAGATAGTCGTACCGCCACATAATGGTGTCATGGGCGCGATTGGGGCTGCGCTCCTTGCCCGTGAGTGGGCAAGGAGCGGCGAAAGGAAGACTCGTTTTCGGGGTCTGTGTCTTGAGCGTGTTCCCTATTCCATGCGGGAATTCACGTGTCCCGGCTGCGAGAACTACTGCAATATCCAGGAATTCACCGTAGAAGGAGAGCGAAGCTACTGGGGCGACCAGTGCTCGGAGCGGTATCGCAAGCGGCAAAAGACCTCCAATATCCCTGTCACCGACGATCTGTTCAGCCGCTATCTCGAGCTTCTTCCGCAGAGGCCGTTGATGCAACATGGCCCCACTGTTGGTATTCCCAATGCCATGTACGCCATAGAGCTTCTGCCGTTCTGGTATGCCTTCTTCGAGCGTCTGGGCTGGTCAATCATGGTTAGCCCGCCCACGAACAAGCGGCTTGTGGAACGAGGCTTGGAAAGCACCGTTGCGGAGCCGTGTTTCCCCATCACCGTGGCTCATGGGCATGCATCCTGGCTCCTGGAGCAGGGGGTCGACGCGGTCTTTGTCCCCGTGATCATCGATAGGAAGACCCCACAGCAGAATGTGGAGAGCTTCACGTGCGTATGGGGTCAGACCCTTCCTTATGTATTGCGCGCTTCCTCGGCCCTTGCAGGGCTCTCCAATAAGCTGATTTCGCCAATACTCTGGTTTCGGCGAGGGCGATCCCATGTGAGACGAGCCCTATCGAAAGACCTCGCCCGCTTTGGTGTCTCACGAAAGGAGGTTGATCGGGCATTGGAGCATGCGCAGCGTGTACAGGCGGACTTCGTTGCGAGACTCCATCAGGCCGGGAAAGAGGCCCTGGGTAATATCAGAGCCCAAGACCAGCGCGCGATCGTTCTTCTGGGGCGACCGTACAGTATCTACGATAGGCGCGTAAGCCTTTCGGTTGCCCCGAAGCTTAGGGACTACTATGGGATAGATGTGATTCCTATGGACTTCTTGGATGTGGATTCCATTGATATTTCCGACGTGAACCCCAATATGTTTTGGAACTATGGTCGGAAGATTATTGCCGCAGCCAAGCTCACCAGGAATGACGATCTCTTGCACGTGATCCATGTGACGAATTTCAAATGCGGCCCCGATTCGTTCATCAAGCACTACCTTCGTGAGGCGGGGGGAAAGCCCTTCCTTACGCTGCAGTTTGATGGACACGCCAATGATGCGGGGATCATGACCCGCTGCGAGGCTTTTCTCGAGTCCAAGGGCATGTTGAAAAGAACGAGCGCGGAAGTGCCATCGACAAGACGGAAGCCCGAGGCTGCCTAGCCGGATGATTTTTTATCATTCTGATGCTTGGTCGTCCCGCACCCAACGCTTTGGGTGCGGGACAGCCACAGCCAACTACACCGCTTCGCAACGAAAGCCGGTGAGAAGTGCGGGCTAGATATGTCGTCCTATTCTCAAGCCGGAATTCTGGGTATGCATCCGAAGCCTCTGTCTGATCGGACCGTATTCATTCCCCGCATGCCCACGGCCAATTCGCGGGCCGTAGCCGCGGCATTCCGCGGTCATGGTATTCGAGCGAAAATTACGCCGGCTTCAGATAGCCGTACGTTGGAGTTGGGGCAAGCGCACAGCTCGGGTGAGGAATGTTATCCCGAGATCATCACGCTGGGCGATTTTCTCCGGGTGCTCGTTGACGATGGGTTTGCTCCATCAGATGTTGCCTTCCTCATGCCCACATCGTCAGGCCCATGTCGATTCGGGCAGTATGCGCACTATATCAGAGTCGTCCTGGATCGTAATGGGTTCGGCGATGCGCTGATCATCTCGCCGACCAGCTCCGATGCCTACGAAGGCATGGGGGATGGATCGAAAGGCCTCAACAGATCTACATGGTGGGGAATCGTGTCCGCGGATCTTTTGACAGCCCAACTGCTTCGGACGAGACCGTACGAGATGCAGAGAGGCAAGAGTGATGAGTGTTTTGAGGAGGCCCTGTCACGCGTGTGCGCCGTGTTGGAGAACCCCGCGCGGACCGGGGAGCTTTCCGCTGTTGCAGATGCACTGCGATGGGGACGAGATCGATTGCGCAGCGTGGAAAAACGTGACGAGACACGGCCATTGATCGGCGTAGTGGGTGAGATCTTTTGCCGGAACAACGAATTCACCAACATGGCATTCATTCGCCTGCTCGAGGGACACGGCGCCGAAGCCTGGCTCACCGGGCTTCGGGAGTGGATCCACTATTCGAATCGTGAAGACGAGCTGCGACTCAGAAGAAAAAAATCGTTGGTGAGCCCGGAGAGACTCAGATCACGAGTTCGGCACTGGGTGCAGGAAGGTGATGCGGCAAAGCTCGAGGAGATATTCTCTGTGGACCTGCGAGATCGACCGGAACCGACCCATATGAAGGATCTTCTGACTCTGGGGGAGCCATACCTCCCCAGTGACGGCGCCCTTGGTGAGATGGTTCTTTCCGTGTCGCGTGTTGTCTACCTTCACCACCACGGAGTTTCAGGGGTTGTTGACATTTCGCCGTTCACGTGTATGAACGCAATAGTTGCCGAGGCCATCTATCCCACATTGACCAGGGATCTGGACGGCCTCCCCATCAGGACGTTTTATTTCGATGGTACGCAGGGTACTCTGGACAGAGATATCGGGGTTTTTCTCGAACTGGCTCGATCGTATGAGAGACTTCGAGCCTTGGCAGGGTCCACGGCCGAAAGCGCCGTGGGTCTCGTAGGCACATAGAAGACGGATGCTATTTTCTTATCACACTACAGGAGGAGCAACAATGAAACGAACAGGAGCCCTCACGCGAATGGCCGTCGTGATCTTCGTCACGCTGGCGGGTGTTTCCTTCGGGGATAACACCAAGAAGGTCATAGTGATGAATCTGGATGTCTCTTCCTCTCAGTATGCGTCATTTGGCAAGAAGGCATCCAAGTATATCCGTTCTGCATTGGAAGAGCTTCCACAGATGGAAGTGGTCTCCGAGAAGGAACTCAAGAAGCTCTCCAAATCCTTGGAATTCCCCATGACCTACGCCGAACCCGATTCCGTTGCTGCGGAGTTGGGCAAGCAGCTCGACGCAGACTTCATGGTCATGGGCTTTGCAGTCAAGCTCGGCAGGAAGTACAAGATCACCTTGCGGGTACTGCAGGTAGAAACAGCCCAGATGGCGATCGTGAAGGGTATCGATATCGAAGACAATAAGAAGAGCCTCCAGCAGTTCGCCCAGCAGGTTGCTGAAGAGGCCCAGGGCTTCGCCCGTGCCCAGGCCGACAGATCATACCAGATAGGGCTTCAGTATTTGCAATCCGGGGACAATGAGAATGCGCTCCTGAACTTTGAGCAGGCCACGGCCATCGATCCTTCCTGCGGCGCCGCATGGATCGGGCGGGTGGCGGCGCACTATGCTATGGAACAGTATGATGACGCTATGGCCCTCGTGGACAAGACCATCGAACTGGATCCCCGCATTGGGCAGGCCTACTACTACAAGGCAGTGCTTCTTCAGCGCGAGGAGAGATTTGAGGAGGCTCTTCCGTACTTCCACAAGTCGATGGAGGCGGATAGTTCCTATCACCCCGCATACTACAATTGTGCTCAATGCCTCAGAGCTTTGGGTGAGATGGAGCAGGCTGTGGAGAAGATGGATCTGGCCTTAGCCATTCATGACGATCCTGCCTATCGAAGCGCGCTAGCGCGCATCTATGAGGATACTGGTGATCTTGGCAAGGCCTTCAAAGTTTACTATGACGTGGTCCGGGAGGACTCCACTCAATCGTATGCGTGGAGACGCTTGATTCCTTCCGGATCTGAATACCTGGTGCTAGGGGAATTCGATGTCGCTGGGCAGGATACTCTTGGCTTCTCCCGGCCACAGATCATCGATCTCGTCAAGGAGGCGATCCGTTTTGTCATCAAGGACGCCGGGCTCTCCGCTGCTCCCATCTATGATATCCTGGGGAAAGCGCTGTACGATATTGGTGAGTACGAGGGTGCGCTTGATGTGTACAAAGAGTGGGAACAGGTAGATCCGGAATCTCCTGAAGTGATTGGGCGACAGGTGAAAGTCCTCATGGCGTTGGGGAGACAGCAAGAAGCAATTGGGCGATTGCAACGCATGGTGGAGCATGATCCGGAGAACGTGAATGCTTTGGTGGCCATCACCATCGCCTACATGGAAACCGGCAATCTCAAGATGGCCAGGAGGCACTCGGTCGACGCCTTGCGGAAAGCACCCGGAGAACCACTTCCCATGATGGTTGCCGGCGAGCTGAAGGAGCGGGAGGCGGAGGAGTTGGAGGAGCGTGCGAAGCGTCATGTGGAAGATACAAGCATCGACTATGAGAAACGCTATGAGGAAGCGGAGAAGATGCTGCTGGATGCCATCGAGAAAGTCAAAGAAGCCAAGGCATACATGGAGAAGGCCTTGCCGCTCTTCCAGCAAAGGGGCGAGACCGACCGGGCTAACTACGTGGAGAAGAAGATCCGGCTTCTATCTGCAGAGCCCGAGCGGCTGCAAGCGGTCATCGACAGCCTCATCTATGCAGGAGGATAGACGTCTGGCACGGGCATTCCAACCATAGGGTATCACCGGACAGAGAAGTGACGAGGAAAGCTGAGGATTGCCTGATGCTTTTCCTAGTGACGAATCGACGCGATATTTGGATAGATGCGGACAGCATCGAAAAATCCCCCTCAATCCCCCTTTGCAAAGGGGGATGAGGTCGGACGGCGGAACTTGTTGAAATGTGACGAATCGTGAGTCATTGGCTTCTGTCTCCTCCGCATAGCACCGCGGGATCACCAAGACTGTTTTGGTAGGAACCGGTGGATCTCCGGAATAGATACCGATGGGGCGATTGCCGCAATGCATGATTCAGTGACCCGTGCACCATCAGCCATATGAGACTCTTGCGACACGAGAACAGGGGGAACGCCTTCTCCGCGATGTGCATTAGGGGGAGACGAAGAGAGGTAGTACGATGAGCAGGGCATATGATTTTGTCGGTTTGGAGATGAAGTGGCGGCCCGCCTGGGAAGAGACCGGGCTGTATCGCACAAGGGAAGTCGTAGGAAGACCCAAGTTCTACTGTCTCGATTTTTTTCCTTACCCATCAGGAGCAGGCCTTTCGGTTGGACATGGGAGAAACTACGTCCCCACTGACGTCATCAGCCGTAAGAAACGCATGGAGGGATTCAATGTGCTTCACCCCATGGGTTGGGACGCCTTTGGGCAGCCGGCTGAGGAGTACGCACTCAGGGTGCAACAGCATCCTGCCGTGACCACTGCGGATAACGCAGCGAACTATCGCAGGCAGATGAAGCTTCTTGAGCTTTCCTACGATTGGGAGAGGGAGGTGTTCAGCACGGATCCGCGGTACTATCGGTGGACGCAGTGGTTTTTCCTATTGCTCCATAACAGAGGGCTCACGTACCGAGGCCTCCATCCTCAGTGGTGGTGTCCCCAATGCCAGATCGTACTATCCAATGAGCAGGCATCGAATGGTATCTGTTGGCGGTGTGAGAGTGAGGTGACCAAGAAGCACCTGGAGCAGTGGTATTTCGGTATCACGGCATACGCCGACCGTCTGCTTGCCGACCTGGAGAACGTCGATTGGCCCGAGGGCATCAAGGCCATGCAGCGGAACTGGATCGGCCGCTCCGAAGGCGCGCGGATTGTGTTCGACGCCCATGATGAGCGCGGCGGATCTCACGATATGCCGGTTTTTACCACCAGGATTGACACGATCTTTGGCGCCACCTTCTGCGTTATTGCTCCTGAACATCCTCTGGTGACGGTCATTACCCACGCTGCGCAACGCACCGAGGTAGAAGGCTACGTTGCCGCGGCCAAACGCAAGAGCGATACTGAGCGGAAGGCGGCCATAGAGAAGGAGAAAACGGGGATTTTCACCGGAGCCCATGCCGTCAATCCCTTCAATGAGGAGAGGATTCCTATCTTCGTGGCTGACTACGTGCTTATGGATTATGGAACCGGAGCAATCATGGCGGTTCCTGCCCATGACGCACGAGACTTTGCGTTCGCTCGCGAGCACTCCCTCCCTGTTGTTGAAGTGATCTCTCCTGACGGCTCCACCCACGGAGAGATCTCAGAGGCCATGGAAGCATCGGGATTTCTGGTGAACAGCGGACAATTCACCGCGCTTGCCTCCGATGAAGCAAAGGCCAAGATGGGTGAGTTCGCGGAGCAGCATGGATTCGGTGAGCGTACCGTGGACTACAGGATTCATGATTGGCTCATCAGTCGGCAGCGCTATTGGGGTGCCCCCATACCGCTCATTCACTGTCCGGAATGTGGTGTAGTTCCCGTGCCAGAGGAAGATCTCCCTGTGGTTCTTCCTGAATTGGCGGACTTCCAGCCGGATGAAAGCGGGGAATCGCCACTGGCACGATGCCGGGAATGGGTAGAGACCTCGTGTCCGCAATGCGGTCGAAAGGCGCGCCGTGAGACCGATACCATGGATGGGTTTGCATGCTCTTCCTGGTATTTTTTGCGATTCGCCTCGCCCAAGGAAGACTCCGCGCCAGTATCATCTGAGGCGCTTCGTCTTTGGTTGCCTGTGGATCTCTATGTGGGCGGTGCGGAGCATGCAGTGATGCATCTCCTGTATGCCAGATTCTGGACCAAGGTCATGTATGATGCCGGTTTGGTTGACTTCGATGAACCATTTTCGGTGCTGAAGAACCAAGGAATGCTGCTGGGCGAGGATGGACGAAAAATGTCGAAATCCCTTGGCAATATCGTGACCCCGGATGAGATGGCTCAGAAGTACGGTACGGACGCATTGAGGCTTTATATCCTCTTCATGGGACCGTTCGAGGCGGAGATGGCATGGTCGGAGGCCGGCATTGCGGGGATCTATCGATTTCTGAAGCGAGTATGGGTCTTGGTGACCGAGTCAACCGGCACAGCAGCGCCGGGAAATGCCCCGGCGCCAGAGCTCGAGAAGGAGTTCCTATACCACCTCCACAAGACCATCAAGAAGGTCTCCAACGATATCGACAGGCTGGAGTTCAACACAGGTGTGGCCGCGCTCATGGAGTTCGTGAACTACCTCTATGGGCTCAGAGATCAGCGTCTTTCTGCCGGATCCCTCTGGAACGAAGGTCTCGAGATTCTTATCCGGCTGATGTCACCCATGACCCCGTTCATCTCGGAGGAGCTATGGGAGGCAATGGGCCGTTCGGGAAGTATTCATGAGCAACCCTGGCTCTCCTGGGAGAAGGATGCTCTGGTTCGGGAAGAAGTTCTGGTGGTGGTTCAAATCAATGGGAAGGTTCGAGACAAGATCCTCGTGCCTGCTGACTATGAGGAGCAACAGGTTGTGGAGCGGGCCTTGGAATCCGATGCAGTACAGAGACATCTCGGGTACAAGGATCCTGCGAAGATATTCTACGTTTCTGGGAGACTCCTTAGTTTGGTGGCGAAATGAGATATGTACATTCACTTGGGCTCATTGTTGTGATAACACTGTTTTCATGTGGAGAGCAGAAGCCCTCATTTTCTGAAGACATGGTGGAGGTGAAGGAGGGAGCCTTTTGGATGGGGGATTCCCTGTGTGGAGATGAGGCAATCCCCGTTCATAGGATCTTTTTGTCTTCATTCTTTATCGATCGGCATGAGGTGACGAACCAGGAGTTTGCCGAGTTTCTCAATGCCGAGCCCGAAGCGGCGGGCGAACTGTCGCTTGGGGAGAATGGAAGCCGCATATTCCGCAAAGGGCGGAAGTTCATGGTGGAGCAGGGTTATGAGCGATACCCTGTCTCAACAGTGACCTGGAGAGGGGCTCGCGATTTTGCTCTCTGGCGTGGTGTGCGATTACCTACTGAAGCGGAATGGGAAAAGGCCGCTTGTGGTACTGGGGGCCTGGCATATCCGTGGGGCGCCGACTTTCGTCCCGGGTTCGCAAACTGCAGTTCGGATTCGCTCACCCCAGTGGGGAGCTTTCCCATGGGAGCAAGCCCGTACGGTGTTTTGGATATGGCGGGAAACGCATGGGAGTGGGTCGCTGATGCGTTCGCCCGGGATTACTATGCTTCCTCGCCTGAGCGGGATCCGCATGGGCCGGTATTTGACGGGAGATATCGGGTTCTCCGAGGGGGCAGTTTCAAGACTGATTCACTCACCATGAGATGCGCATTCAGGGGACACCACTACCCATCGAAGGCGATTCAAGGGGTAGGTTTCAGATGCGCGCGGGATGCGCCTTGACATGAGAACAGATTCACTCCGTGGAGTTGCTCGCGTGAGCTTGCGCTGGCTTCCCCTTTGGCTCGCACTTGGGGGGACCCTCGGATGCGGGGATCGCAAGGTCCGGTTCGGGACTCCGGAGTATTGGGAACTGGCCCCTCAAGCGCGTGAGGCTCCGCGTGCCCATTTTATAGAGAAGCAGGCTGCCACTGAAGACAAACTACGAGAGCGTTCGCGTTCGTTGGGTACCGTGGAAGGGGACATGCTAGGCCAACAATACCGAGCGTGGGCGCGATGGAGCAGGCTAGTGGAGGATGATCCGCTGGCCACCGCGAGGGTATTTGCCAGGTGGCGAACCGCTCTCGCACGGGCGAAGTGGAAGCAGCGACATGCACCGCATAATCTTGCCGAGCTGCGGTCCTGGCTGCTGGAGCGTCAGCAGGAGTCCACTGGATCATGGGCGCCGGATGAGGCTCCTCTTTGGCTTCACATCGGAGAAACAGCCCGGGTCCTGGATGCTCTTGCCATCAATGATCGTATACCGGAGTTGCGTCATCGGTTGCTGGTTTTGGGCATCATCCATGATCCGCGACAGGCCAGAGAGATTCTTGAACAGGCATTGGAACGGGCAGAGAAGACGTCGTTTCCTGATGAATTGAAGGCGTTGGCCTGGCTCCTTCGACTTCGATGGCTCACCCGCGAGATCGTGGCGTGGGACCAGGGGTGGGAAAAGGAACTCTGGGCGCTATGCAATCGGAGCTGGCTTGATCCCTACTCCGGGGGTTTCCCTGTGCGGCGGCGGGGAATGGCCATGGATGTAGAGGCAACATTTTTTCTGGTTCGGGGCTGGAATCGCGGCAACGAAGTGCTTTCGTCCACCCCCGCGCCACAGACAATGATGAGATCTCTTCTCGCAGTTGCCGATACGCTCTCTCTGTTTCTTCGGCCGCAAGCTGCGGCCCTGATGGTGGGTAGCCTGTCTGACCAAGATTCACTGACTCGAGGACGGGTTTGCAGTATCCTCAAGGATTGGTGCCGGGATGCCACGGGGCCTTTGATGGAAGAGACTGCCGACCTTGGATCTGCATGTGCCGCAGGGGAGTTGCTCTACTGGGCCGGAGCCTTGGGGGGCACAACCAAGACGTGGATGGCTGCCCTCGGATGCTCCGGCATTTCTGAAGCCGAGAACATGTTGGATCAGTTGCGGCGTATTGTTTCTACCGCAGAGCCCGACCTTCGATGCTTGCGTGTCTGCACGATGATCAATTGTGCTTCGTTCCCAGGCTCGGCAGGCGGCGAGGGTGATCCAGCATTAGCTGATCGCTGACATCAGTCTTGACGCGTGCTTTCTTCCGAGATCCATCATACATGGAAAGGATGTTTTTGATGTGGTTCATTTTGCCCGTACACAATGGCCCAAACCAGGGAGAGAACGATTATGTCTCGAATTCTTATCCTATTCATGGCCTTCTCACTGATTCTTCCATTAATACCGGGCTGCGCCCGAACGGATCAGAGCGATCAGCCGGTGTCGCAGTCCGTTCTCGGTGAAAAACCCGTGGCTCTCCTGAAGACGTCACTGGGCGATATCAAGATCGAGCTTGATCGCGCCAAGGCGCCGATCAGTGTCGCCAACTTCGAATCGTATGTCAACGATGGTCTCTATGATGGAACGATATTCCATAGGGTGATCGAGGGTTTCATGATTCAGGGAGGCGGCTTCACGACTGACATGAAGAAGAAGCAAACCAAGGCGCCGATCAAGAACGAGGCTGACAATGGACTCAAGAATTTGAGAGGAACCATTGCCATGGCCCGTACGCAGGCTGTTCATAGCGCCACGAGTCAGTTCTTCATCAATGTAGTTGACAATTCAAACCTTGACTATCAGGGACCTGGCAGCTTCGGTTATGCGGTGTTTGGGCGTGTGATCGAGGGGCTCGATGTGGTAGATGCCATACGATCTGTGCCGACTACGACGGTAGGTCCGCATGGAGATGTGCCCAAAGAACCTGTGGTGATCGAGAAGGCGATGATGGTTGGCTAATCAGAACAGGAATTAGGAATCTGCAATCTATAATCTGGAATCTGGGGAGAATATGGGAGAGATTCTTCGCTTCTTGCAGTCGCTCAGAATGACAAATGCGGTTGGCATTGGACGTGAAGAGACGTATCATTCTGAGGGAGCGGAGCAACCGAAGAATCTGGGTGGGGGAGGAGGGAAGAACCTATAATCTGACAATCTGGAATCTGCAATCTAAGGAGGGAGGGTTGGAAGAAGAGCGAATTGCTGGATTGCTGGAATTGGAAGAGAAAAGCGAAATGCGCGAGCCCTAAGGGTTCGCGCAGGAATAGATTCGCAGTCTTCGCGCACAGATTTGCCGTAGAATTGGTCTCCCCGAGGGAGCGTAACCGGAAGCGTAGCCCAAGCTACGTCGAGGATTACGCGATCGAGGTGAGGCCAATCGATGCGGCGAAGATGGGATGTTAAGATGTGAAGCTATTTCTGCGGGAGCTCTAAACTGACAGCTGATTGCTGAAAGCCGACGGTTCGGGACTCGGGAGAGGTTTGGCGAGTACACTGCCGGTGTACAATGTGGGCTGGGCACGGTCTGTGCTCGGGAAGCGATCGATGAAAAAGAGACCACGAATCCTTCTGCTTTTTGCACCACCTATGAAGAAGCCCCGGCTGGGCGAGCTCGGCGAGGAGATCGCCCCGCCATTAGGGGTATTGTATCTTGCGGGTGCACTTCGGAATCGTTTCCCGGATATCGACATTACGGTGCTGG
This sequence comes from Candidatus Fermentibacterota bacterium, assembly GCA_030620115.1. Lineage (GTDB taxonomy): Bacteria > JAFGKV01 > JAFGKV01 > JAFGKV01 > JAFGKV01 > JAUXFG01. Next base: position 7,339 of record JAUXFG010000061.1, on the reverse strand, counting down.
ATGGGCTTCGGGTTGGGTTCCAGGAGAGCTGGAAGGTCATCGATGATGTAGCTCCCGATTTTCTCGGTCTCTCATTCTATACGACATCGGCGGAAGGCGCCTATGAGCTCGCACGCAGAACGAAGCGTCATTTTCCCCAAACGATCGTAGTGGCCGGTGGACCGCACGCCACCGCGCTTCCCGAGGAGTCGCTTCGCACGGGCGCCATCGACGTCGTGGTTCGAGGTGAGGGCGAAATAACTCTTTGCGAACTCGTGGATCTCTGGCTTTCCAGAGGGGCAGATTGGCAATTGGATTGCGGCAAGGTTGATGGACTGGCCCTGCTGGCGGATCACGGAAGTGTGGTCACCACCAAGCCCCGTGCGCATATCACGCCCCTGGATGCGCTCCCATTCCCCGCCAGGGATCTGATCGAGATGGATGCATATCGGGGATTCTATCTGTCCAAGGCCAGACCTGAGACATCCATGGTCATGAGTCGAGGCTGCCCCTTTTCCTGCACGTTCTGCTCCAACGCCGTTTGGAAGCTCTCGAAGCCTTTGGTGCGGATGAGGTCCCCCGAGAATGTAGTGTCTGAAATGAAGCAACTACGCACGGCTTTTGGCATACGCGAGGTTTTTGACCATGCCGATGAGTTCAACAGCGATGTTGCGGCGGGGGAGGCCATAGCAAAGGCGCTGCGCAAAAGCGATCTTGGCTTGTACTGGAAGACCCAAGTTCGCGCATATCCGCTCCCTCCGCGTCTGGTCAAGGCCATGGCAGAGGCTGGCTGTTGGTATGTGCATCTGGGCATCGAGAGCGGAAATGGGGCAACGCTGAAGGGCATTGGAAAGCATGTGACCACGGAGCAGGTGAGGGATGCATGCAAGATACTCAAGGACCACGGGATTCGGGTTCATGGGCTCTTCATGCTGTTCAATGTATGGGAAGAGAACGGGGAAGTCAGATTCGAAGGTGTGGAGGAGACGCATCACACCCTTGCGTTCGCCGATGAGTTGGCCTCCCATGGCCTCCTTGACTATATGGGTTGGTCAGTCACCACACCTTATCCCGGATCAAAGCTGTACGACATCGCCCTTCGTCATGATCTGATCAAACCGCATCTCCGGGGCGCGTGGGAGAAGTGGCTCCTTGAGGAGACATTTGTGATGCAACTCCCTGGCTTGAGTGATCATGATATGGCGCGAGCAAAAAGCAAAGGATCCCTGCTCCGAGCCAAGCTCCTTCTCAGATCGGGACATGTGAACCCCAGAGAGCTGGGATACATCGCCCGAAAAGGCTTGAAGCTCATTGGCAATGAGCTGAAAGCTTTCAAGAAGGGACACTAGTATTGCGTCGATGCTATGCCGCCGTGGCGGCACTCTGGGTTGTCTTGCTTATCGCCAATGCTGGTCGGCTGGACTTTTGGGGAGACGAGATCAGCAGTCTGGTGGGCGCGGGTGAGACATTGAGGGATATCCTTTCCGGCCATGGTTCCGATTTCCACCCGCCGTTCTACTTCGTACTCCTCCATTACTGGATGCTTCTCTTTGGTACTAGTGAAATCGCACTGAGGAGTCTCTCTATTGTAGTGGGAGGGGGGACCATATTCCTTTCAGGGGTACTCGCCGAGCGATTGGGAATCAAGCGTCCGTGGTTGTCGCCGGTCCTTTTGGCCGCCTCGCCTCTTTGGGTCATGTTCTGTTGCATGGCCCGATATTACAGTCTATCCGCATTCGTCTATGTGGTATTGATGCTTACCCTTATCCGGTTTTTTGCCTCGCCTTCCCCAAGGAGGGGGCTTCTTTGGGGGTTCGTGCTGGCCGCAGCAGGATACACCAACTACCTGATGTTCGGCGCCGCGTTGTTGCTTGGATTGGTCATGGTTTTCTTCCATAGGACATCCAAGGTGCTTCTGGGATCGTTCTGTGCGCTTGGTTTGGCTGCTGCCATGATGATGCCTTTGGGGATCTTGGCCACAGGGCAAGCCCGTGGTATGTTTGTCTGGGGAGAACAGGCCTCCTTCTCCGGGTTTGTTCCCACGCTGATTTTCACTTTCGTCTATCCGTTCTATACGTTCGCTGTCTCGGAGAATGTGTTTCCTTGGTCGATCTGGGTCAGTGTTCCCGGACTTGTCGTGTCCCTCTGGTTGGTGTATCGGGGGTGGGATAGGCGAATCCTCCGCGTGGCATTGCTGACGGGGCTTCTGGTCGGTGTCGTGGTGATCTCCTTCATCGCCCGTTCATTGCCTTTGGCCTACGTTCCCAGCAGACTGCTCTTCTTAGTGCCCGTGTGGGCGATGTTTCTTGCGGGGGGAATCGAAAGATCCCGTTACAAGGTGAGATATTTTTGTGCGGCGGTACTCCTGGCCGTGTATATCGTGGGATTGGTGAATCTTTTCTTGGGCAGGGAGTACCACAACACGAGCTATCTGATTCCGTGGCGCTCCATAGTAAAAGTGTTCACTGCTGACACGGAACCGGACAAGATTGTGGTTACCACAGAGGAGTATCCGCTGCTCCACTATGGGAAGGGACTGCTGCGTTTTCAACTGATCAGACCTGGGGAAGATGCAGTGAGAGAGCTTTCGGCAAAGCAACCGAAGGTAGTATGGCTGGTAAAAAGGGATAGGGCTGACCGACGGAGACGACGCATTATGCGACCTGTGGAGAAGTGGCTGGAAGAGCACTATGTTCTTGACCGCGAGGAGCAATACGTGCCAAGAAACGAATTGGAGCGGCGGACAAGGCAAATGATACAGGGAGCGAGAGTAGGTGGGGAGGCCCTTGGCTTGAGGCGCTTCGTGAGGCCGAGCTGATGGAACATCGGCCCTCGTGCGTTGACGTTTCCATCATCCTGGTATTCTACGAGGATCCCGCAGAGATCAGAGTTTGCATAGAGTCACTCCCAGAGGCGTGTCCCGGCACGTCATACGAAGTCAAGATCATTGATAACTCGCCGAAGCAGATTCTGGAAGAACGGATGTTTTCCGGTTTTACGCATGTGGAGCTTTCTCGCAGCGGCGGCAATGTAGGCCTTGCGCGGGCGACGAATCTGGCGCTGCGACGAGCAGTGGGCCGCTATTACCTCTGTCTGAACCCTGATGTGATTGCGACCCCGGAGTCTATCACCAAGCTGGTGGCTTACGGCGATGCCACGCCTGATGCCGGGATCATTGGCGTCAAGTTGGTGAATCCGGATCTCTCGCTTCAGTACTCCTGTCGGAGATTCTATACGCTCGGGCACGTGCTGGTTCGGCGTACTCTATTCAGGAATCTGCTTCCCGCTGCGGCCATAGACGCACATCATCTGATGATGAATTATGATCATCAGACCGCGCGCGATGTTGACTGGCTCTTGGGATCTTGTCTCCTGGTGAGGGCTGCCGCCGAAAAGGAAGTCGGTCCCATGGATCCCGGCTATTTCCTTTACTTCGAGGATGTGGACTGGTGTTATCGGATGCACCAGGCAGGGTGGCGCGTCATCTACTTTCCGGATGCCCATATGATCCACGCGCATAAGCGTGAGAGCGCGTCTGCCGGTTTCAGTCGACAGAAGCGTGCCCATATTGCCAGTTTTTTTCGATTCCATCGTCGGCATGGCTGGCGAGTTCTTTGTGGAAACCGCGGCAACATGCGCACATCTCTCCGTCAACGTGCCCTGTCCATTGACCCGTCGGAGACCGGGAATCCGTGACATTTTGCGACTATGGATGATGCAAGATGCGGGATAGTGTGGCCGTCCGCCCCTCGACACTAGATGGAGAGGTTCGCAGTTGAAGTCTGACCCGCACTTCTCACCAACTTTCGGCTGCAACAGCCGATATGGCATCCCGCGTCCGACGCGGGACTTCGTTGCGCTCCATCAGCCTCCTCGACGTATCACAGAGGATACGCCTCCGGGCTTCGCCACGGCGGAGCCAGGCTACGCCCTGACAGAGCCGGGGTCTTCCGTCGCAAGCCTCGCATTCAGAACCATTTCGTCGGTTTCGCTTCGAAAGGCGGTAAGAGGTGCGGGTTCGGGATAGGAGGATTGCTTTCCTCAGCACGCTTGTGGTTGCGCTGGTCTATGTGGTGTTGGCCAGTCTGGGGATTCGCTGGGGGCTGCCAAGCGAGGAACGCACCGCATTATATGATGCAGATGCCGAGCAGGTCATAGGGAGAAGCGCAGACAGATTATTCTTCACCGGCCCCTTGCAGAGCTATCAGGTGGATGAGTGTTCCGCGCTCATGCCGCTGGCCAGGATGAAACCACGGAGCCTACGATTCGATCCTGGGTGGTTTCACTGGGGCTCATTCCATCTGTACACGATCGGCGCCGCACTTGCTGCGGCACACCTTCTGGGATTCGTGACTCTTGCGGCGGATAAGGCATTCTACCTGACGAGACCAGACCAACTTGCGTCGATCTATCTTGTGGCTCGATTTGTCTCGTGGCTTCTTGGTTTGGGATGCGTGCTCTTATTCATGGCACTCCTGGGTCGTGTGGTAAGGCAACCCGTCGTTCATGTGGCGCTAGGGTTGATGCTGGTTCTTTCGCCGTTGTTTCTTCTCTATGCACATTCCGCCACCCCGGATATCGCATTGGTATTCTGGATCCTGGCCACAGCCCTGCTGGCAGGCGTAGGGAGGCAGAAGAAGCCGCGCTGGTGGCTTCTCTATGCCGCATTCGCCACATCTGGCCTGGCGGCGTCGGTGAAGTTCAATGGAGTCCTTGTCTTGATACTGCCGATCTACGCGGCTGTTGAAGGTCGACAGGTCAAGATTCTCGCCAGAGGGCTTCTCTTCGCCGGTCTGTCTTTTCTGGCGGGGACGCCCTACGCGGTGTTCAATTTCCACACATTCCTGCAGGATCTTGTGTGGCAGTGGCGCCATGTCCAGGCCGGGCACGGCGACGCTTTTCTCGGAACGAGCCACTCCCTCGTGTACCATATATTGGAGAGCCTTCCATCGGGGATCGGCCCATGGACCACGGTGCTTTTCCTGATCTCGCTTCCCATCGCGCTTTACCGTTGGCGGGCTCATCGTTTGGGGAGCCTGCTTCTCCTTCTCTTGGTTTTCTGGGTCCAGTTGGCGCGATCGCCGCTGAAGTTCTCGAGATACATGCTCCCGCTGATACCCATGCATCTCTTGGTCTTGGGTTATGGAGTCCAGTGGGCATGGAATTCGAGAAGAAAAGGAGTCTTTCTTGCCCTGGGATTGGCAATGTGTTTGACCTCGCAAGTGGTACTCACTGCCGAACACGTGGGTACGCTCACGCAAGACGATGTGCGGAACAGAGCAGGCATGTGGCTCAAGAGGCGTGGGGATTCTGGAGATACGGTTTTTTTCCCGGGAGCCCCGTATTTCGCATCTCCCCCCATCTCGAGCAAGAAGTTCAATATAGTGGTGAGCACGCTGACCCAAGATACGCTTGCTGCGGTGTCACCTGACTGGATTGTGCTCACCGATTACGATACTGAACCATGGCAGCGGGCGCCTGAGTTGCGACGCGCGCAGGCACAGGCCGCTGGGCTCCTCTTTTCGGGCGGGGAACTGACGCAGGGTGTTTGCTACGAAAAACATGAGTTTGCAACCGCACCGCACCCGCCCCTATGGGCTTCAGGCGGTGTAACGCTTCTCCCGCATGACCTCCGCTATCATTGCCCCACCATCTGGATTTTTGAGAAGCACGCATGTCGTGATGATGGATCTGATCATCCCGCATAGGAGAATGAGCGTGAAGAGAGGATTGTGTGTCTTATTCATACTTGGTGTGGCTCTGAGGGTGCCCCATCTCGGAATACAACCTCTGTGGACCGACGAGGCGAACTGCCTGGCCATTGCCCAGGGGGCATCAGGCCCTGTATGGGAAGCTCTCCAGCATGATTGCTCGCCACCGCTCTACTACTGGTTGCTTGGGCTCAGCGTGGGCCCGGACCGGCCTAGTGAGACGAAGACACGGGGCCTGTCCGCTCTTCTGGGCATACTCTCAATTCCTCTCTTGGGTTGGGTAGGTTGGTCCTTGCTTGGAAACGCCGGTCTCTTGGCCGGTGTATTCCTGGCAGTCTCACCTCTTCACGTATGGCACAGTCAAGAGGCGCGGATGTATTCGCTGATTGTGTTCCTGGGAATAATGCTGGCATTTCTGACTTCTAGGACACGGCAGCAACCACGATCGCGGTATCTCGTGGCCTTGATCGTGGTGCAGTTGGCATTGCTGTGGACACATCATTTCTCGATCTTCGCCGTGGCTTCGTCATGGATTCTTCTGCTCTTCGGAAGAGGTCGAATTCCTCTTGTCACTGCTCGGCCATACATCCTCGTGCTGCTATTCGGATGGCTTCCCGTGGTCTGGCTTGCGGCTGTTCAGAGTTTTGCCTTTGACACGGGAAGTTGGCTTCCCCCCCCGCCGCCGGATGCTGTGGCCAGGACTATTGGGCTCTGGCTCACGGGGGTACAAGCAAGGGCTCATTCCATCATCCATGGTGTGCCGATTTCACCGGTTTTTGCAGGGATTGGAGCCGTTCTTCTTGTGGTACGAGGACTTGGCAGCCGCGTAGGTCGTGAGCAGGCATTGCTGTCGGGTGTTGGATTGGTTCTCGCATTTCTGGTCTCATTGGGGCGCCCCGCCTATACCCCGGGAAGATACGATGTATCCTTACTGCCGGCGTTTTTCTTGCTCCTTGCTGCGGGGTGGAAAAGAAGCGGTGTGGCAATGCGTAGTGTGGCACTGGTTTGTCTGTTGCTCCCCAGTCTCCTTGGTATCAGATACTACTACTCCTCTTACAAGAAAGGCGCAATCCGTGAGATGGTTCATCTCATAGAGGAAGAGGAACAACCCGGTGATGTAGTGGTCATTGCACCGGAAATAGAGGCGCCTGTATTTCACTACTACTACTCGGGCAAATGCTCGCTTCTTGTTCCGCCGAGTTTCGGCGATGTGTTTACCGTTGATTATTTCGACTATCGTCATCGATGGGGGGACAAAGCCTCGGCTTCTGTGTTGGCAGAAATGACTTGGATGCGGGTGCCTCCGGGTGGGAGGATGTTCCTTCTGTATTCTCCGTACAAGTCTACCGTACAATACAAGGGTTGGCTGCAGAAAAAGGCCAGGGAGTCCCGGAAGATAAGAAGACGGGTGTCTGGATCTGGGTCCACCGAGCTTTCTCTCCTGGAGAGGGATACCCCGTCTGTCCCCAGGACAGGAAAGACACATCCGCCAGCACCGCATGGATAATTTCCGTACAGGATGGGTGAGGACACTAGCCGTCTTCAATAGGTTGGAAACTTCACAAACGAGTCAAGTTTTGCAACGACATATGTGGGTTAGCTGCGAGGTGATGCTGGATGCTGGTTTCTGGATGCTTGATGTTGGAACG
>JAUXFG010000119.1 GCA_030620115.1 Candidatus Fermentibacterota bacterium | reverse complement strand
TACGCCCGGAGCACCTGACTCGCTGCGTGAGGTGCTCCAATGATGTGGCACAGCTTCGATCGACATTGGCGGTGCTGAAGTCGGAATGGAATCCGCCTCCGATCCTTCTGCCCACACCAGTGGAGATCCTTGCAGCTGTATCCAAGGCGGCTCGTGTTCCTGCCCGAGCCTCATCGATTGGCCGGTTTCTTTCGGTCACCGCGGGTTGGATTTTTCTTCTGCTCGTCGCATCGCTCATGGCGGTGGCAACAGATTCGTGCCAACTCACCGTGCTGCAGGGAATCGCTTTCGCGTATAGGGGATTCGGCGTAGCAGGCCTTGTCATGCTCTCTGTTGTCATGTTCTCTATCCTGTCATCACCCATCATAGTTTTGCTCAAGAATCCCCAACTCAAGGGAAGGAGTCTGTATCAATGAGTCCGATCTTCAAGGAAAATGATTCAACCTTCAAGAAAGCGACCATGGTTGTCCTCTGGCTCGTCATTGCCATCGTCGCTCTGAAACTGATAGCATTTTTGCTCCATGATGTTCTGCCACCGCTGTTCTTCATTGCGGTCTTCATAGGTCCTGCTATTTGGGTATTCTGGAACGCCCAAGAGAGGGGGGTCTCGAAACCGCTGGCGTGGGCATTGCTGGTACTGTTCACCTGGGTGATTGGCCTTGTCATCTACCTCATCGTACAATCCGACGGTAGCCGCCGGCTTCATTGCCCTGCATGTGGTTCTGAAGTCAAGAGAGAGTATACGAGTTGTCCCGGGTGTGGCACCGAACTCGGAGAGCTGATCAGGTACTGCCCCTCGTGTGGCGAGGCGGTCCAGCCTGGATGGGAATTCTGCTCGTCATGTGGACGACAGCTGGATAGTCCCTGTGTCAAGAGCTCTCCCGTCGCCTGACTTTGCCGGGGCAGGGATCGCCTATTCGATGTATCCCTGTGCCCGCAGCATCTCGCGCAAGGCAGGCGTCAGATGCATGCGAGTGGCCTCCCGATGTACCTGCAGGCTATCGCCCAGCGCTCTGCATTGGAGCAGATGAGCGGCGAGCATCTCCTGCAATTGCTCGACTCGCTTCTGTTCATGCCAAGCGCTGTTTTTCTTCTCATGGGGATCCTGGGTGAGATTGTACAATCGGGCATCCCCTGATTCGGGATCCTGAATCAACTTCCACCCTCCATAAGAGATCGACTTCAGCTCCCCAAAGAATTCCAATGCTTCGCCGAATTGCGGGAGCTCTTCGTGATCCCCATTGGCAAGCACGGAACGTCCTGGGAGATCTGAGGGGAGTTGGAGACCGATCAGGTCCGCGACACTAGGGGCAAGATCCACAAGGCTTATGTGTTCATGGCGTATCTCGCCTTCCGGCAGCTTCCCCGGCCAGGAGAAAATCAGCGGAACATTCGTCAATTCGTGGTACAAGGTATGGCCGTGGCCTACGCTTCCATGCTCCCAGAACTCCTCACCGTGATCGGATGTGAGGGCGACAACGGTGGTATGGGCCAATCCAGCGGAACGGAGTGCTCGCAGTACACGTGAAATCTCGGCATCCACGTATCGCAGCTCGCTCTATACAATGCACGGATTCTCTCTTGCTGCGATGCGGGCACACGTCGGCCCAGCCGGAGGTTGATGATTCTTCCGGAGGAGGTTGGGAACGCGGCGGGTTGGCGTGGACGTGGGGGAGCATACTCCCTGGGTGGCTCATAGGGGTCGTGGAGATCATTGAAGTGCAGCCATAGGAAGAATGGCCTTGCCGGCGAATGGGAGAGGAAGTCCACAGCCCGGTTTGCGATGTCTACGGCTGATTCCGGACGGACTTTTTCTCTTGGGCGAACCCATCGGTGGAGCAAACGATACCCGAAGAAAACAAGACGGGGGTCTTTCTTCGCTTCCTGCCAGCGGTGATCGTAGACATCGAAGCCCTGATCAAGGCCGAACTGTGATCTCAGCCAAATATTGGCGATAATGGCTCGGGTGTGATAGCCGTGATCCTGGAAGAGCTCCGAGATGGTATACACATCCTCCGAGAGTCTGTTCTCGCCGGTGAAGACGCCTGTGGTGGATGGATAGAGGCCAGACATGAATGAGGAGACGCTGGCCAGGGTCCATGGCGCACAGCTCGTGCAGTTCGTGAAAATAGCTCCTGAAGCGGCGAGGGAATCTATGCACGGCGAGTTTCCTTTGACTCCGCCATATGGGCCGAGTTCATCTCCTCGCAAGGTGTCAATGGAGATGAGCAGCACGTTTGGCATTGAGCTCTGTGGAGGGGATGCGGATTGTGGAAATATCGCTGTGCGGGAGGGAAGGACAAGGAAGAAGCCCAGAATACCCAAGATAGCTGGCAGCAGCAGGATCCAGGTTCGTCTCGGGGCAAACCGCAGCCACTGTCTCAGCCATCGAGTGGATTCTCGGATGAGCAGGATGGTCAGGATCAGTACTGCTCCTACCTTGGTGGCGTTGGCCGGTCTCAGCAGCAAGGCAGGTGTGAGCAGAGGAAAGATCTTGCCCAATAGCCACGGAAACACAATCACCAACAACAGAAGCGCATGGAGCCGTGTTTGGGTCCGGAAAGGGGGGATGGCGCCCAGAACCAGCCCAAGCACCCCGCCGAGAAGCGGATAGCAGCCGAGTACGAGGAATGTCGCACCAACCAACGATGGGCTATGTGCCATCTGCGCCAGGAATGGTATGGATTCGAAGAGCGCGACGCATGCTCCCAGGAGCCAGCCCATGGCAAAGGCGGTTCTCTTCTCCATAACGTTGCCTGCCTGCTAATCCTGGACAGTCACAGGGAGGAACTCCCTTGCTATCAGTGTTCGGACGATGCGTTCGCGTTCCCGGTCAAGAGTCGGCCTATCCTTGATGGGCGAGAATCGGCTGCCGGATCCGTCCCTCTCAACCGCCACAATGGTGCATGAGAGAAAGGCCGAAAGTTGGCCGGCCAGTCGCTCGAACTGTATGGCTTTCCGCCCCTCTACCTGTTTCGCCACCATGAACCAATTCAGGGGGAATGATCTATCCAGCGAGGACGGCGAGAAACAGAAGGTGTTTGTGTTGAAGTAACCCAGTCTATCGACGGGAAAGCCTTCAGGGAACCGAAACGCTTCAACGATCTGGAGTTTGCCTTCAACAATGGCAGGCGCCCCGCCCACGTCATTTCCACGATTTTGCACTACCTCTATGGTCATCTTTGACGAATTCAAGAGATGGAGTCCGAGAATGAGAGGGTCGGGCGTGGCAAGAACATTGTCAACATTGGACATATGAAGAGTGGAGATGCCGCGCCCGCATAGATCTGACAGCGGCCCCCGCCGCAACGCCTCGGCAACATCTCCGTGCCCTGGCCCAAAGGGGGAGAGTGCGCCGTCGTCGTGACGGAATAGGTTGCCATCGGGCGTGAGGCGCAAGAGCGTATTCTGGAGGAAACAGGTGACCAGATCAGGCGGGTAACCGAAATAGTTGTTCTCCTTCAGGTGGGCGACCGTCTTCTCATGAGTCGCCAGGCTGTTCATGAGAAAGATGGAGATCTCGCCGCCCAATCGTTTGGAAAGAAGGCGAGCTGCCGTCAGCTTGAGCCCAAGGAAGCTCAGATCGCCCACCACGGGCACCGCCCCTTTCACCACGCCGCCAAATCGTGTGGCCATACCACCGTTGAGGATGAGAAGACCCACCTTTCCCTCATGCACGGCGCCGGCCCCGGCCTCCATAGCCTTCGCCATGGCCATGGTTTCGGGTGCGGGGAGACTGAGCACCGAATCCTCTGGCGGCAGCGTCACCCCATGGGAGAGACGGTTGGCTTCCTTGGAGAGCTCTCCCCTCAAGTAGCGCTCTCGGAGTTCTTCTTGGAGTGATTGCGAGAAGTTGAATTTCCGGAGCAGACTCAGTTCCTGCTTGGAAAGAGCAAGCATAGCCATGGACCCTCCTGTTTCCTTGATGAAATCACACCGCAGGGAAGCCAGGGCTAGTACCACCATGCTCCTCGGGTTGTCAAGCTGGTGATCGGCCAGTTGGCGGATCCGCCCCGCAGCGACTCGATCCGTGCATTTGAAGTAGGTTATGGCTCGTGAGACATTCACATCAGTTGGACTGCGGTGCGTTGGTCTCTATCTTGTGCGCAGCAGAAAGGAGGGCGTCGTGGCCAAGCTGCTGCCGAGACTTGAATACTACCATAGGCCTCGCACAATAGAGGGAGCGAAAAAGCTTCTCCGCCAGGGGAAGCGAACAACCATGATTCTGGGTGGCGGTGTATCCTTGGGGATGATACCAAGAAAACAGATCACCGATGTGATTGCCACGGAGAAGCTGAATCTTGACTACTTCATAGCCGGGGAGGAACTCATCCAGTTGGGAGCCGGCCTCTCGCTGGGGAGTGCGGCGAGACAGTTGGAACCGCACGATGATGGCGCGGCGCGTTTGATTATGGAGGCGATCTCTCGAACCGCCACCACGCCGCTTCGCAATCTCATGACCATTGGTGGCGTTCTGGCCGGTGTAGGGCCCTGGTCGGACCTCCCTGTTGCCCTCCTTGCCTTGCACACGACGTTGGTGATCGATGGTGATCAGAAAATCGAGCTCGAACGGTTCCTGTTGGAAGGCCCCGCGAAGGTTCTTTCCCGATCTGGCCTCGTCACGGAAGTACAGGTGCAGAGGACGGGTGAGATCTCTGGCTCGTTCATGAAATTCGGGCGGAATACGACGGATCTTGCCATGGCTTCCGCTGCAGTATCACGACGCCATTCTCCTGGATATGATGCTGAGATCAGGGTTGCAGTGGGTGGTTTGGTCGCACGCCCCAAGAGGCTCGCAGACGTAGAGGAGTTCTTTCTTAGCGAGCGCCAAGGAGAAGTCGACCGGTCCTCTCTTCTGGATCTTGTCTCCAAGACCGTTACCCCTCGCCCCGATCCCCGTGCCGAGAAAGAATATAGACTCAATTTGGTGACACAGCTTATTGCCGACTGCTGGGAGGATCTCTTGGAGGAGGGCCAAAGATGAACGTATGTTTTACGTTGAACAATGCGCCCACGGAGCTGGATGTTGGGCCGGGAGAGCGGCTGGTGGATGTGCTTCGTGCCCGAGGCTATATGGGCACGAAATATGGCTGTGGGACCGGTGAGTGTGGGGCATGCGTGGTGCTTTTGGATGGCGAACCTGTGAACTCCTGCCTTGTCTTGGCGCCCCGGGTGGAGGGCAAAGAAGTGATCACCATAGAGGGGGTGGGATCACCCCTGCAGCCCCACATCCTCCAGGAGGAGTTCTCAAAAGCCGGAGCGGTGCAGTGTGGTTATTGCACGCCGGGGATGATACTCTCGTCGCTGGCCTTGCTCGCGCGGAATCCGAATCCCACGCGGGAGGATGTCTTGCGCGCTCTGGATGGGAATCTGTGCAGATGCACAGGCTATGTGAAGGTTGTGGATGCGATCCTGTCAGCGGCTGCCCGGATGCGTGAGAGGAAGGAGTCATGAAGACACACGATACGAAGGTGGTCGGGCATAGCGTCCTCAAGATCGACGCGCTTGGGCTTGCCATGGGCCGGGCCAGCTTCACCGATGATTTCACGCTCCCTGACATGCTGCATGCGCGGCTCCTGACGAGCTCTCTGGCCCATGCGCGGATCAAGGCGATTGATGCCAATGATGCCCTTTCCCTCCCAGGTGTTGCATATATCCTGACACCGGAGAACAGCCCGCGGGTGTTCCATACCACGGCGGGTCAGGGATTCCCCGAGCCTTCTCCCTATGATTCCGTGATGTTTGACTGGAAGGTTCGGCACGTGGGTGACAAGGTGGCGGCGGTTGCCGCGGTCACGGAAGATATCGCCGAGGAGGCGCTTCGCCGTATCAGGGTTGAATATGAGCCCTTAGAGGCGGTCTTTGATGTTGAGCGCGCTTTGGCTCCGGGCGCGCCCGTCATTCATGATGAAGCTGAGGCCAGGGCAGTCATCCCTGTGACATACGAACCGAAGAGAAATCTGGCTGCCGAAGTATCGTTCTCCGTCGGACCCGTGGATGAGCTCTGGGAGCGCAGCGAGCTGAGATTCAACGGCGAGTATGGCGTTCATCGAGCCTCGCACTGTGCCATAGAACCACATATCGCCATCGCCTACCTCGATGCGGATGCGCGCCTCATCATCCGCAGCGCAACGCAGGTCCCTTTTCATGCCAGAAGAATCGTGGCCCAGGTTCTCGGCATTCCAGCCGGTAGGATCAGAGTCATCAAACCAAGGCTCGGTGGCGCATTCGGTGGAAAACAGGAAGTCATCCTCGAACAGATTGCGGGGCTCCTCTGTCTGAGAACGGGCAAGCCGGTGAGGTTGCGGATGACTCGTGAGGAGGTTTTTCTCACTTCGCGGACACGACATGGGCAGCGTCTGAGGCTCCGTTCGACAGTGAATCAAGAGGGGCGCGTGACCATGCTGGATCTCAGTACTGTGCTGGACACTGGAGGCTATGGAAGTCATGGCCTTACCGTGGCGACCAATACCGGGAGTAAAGTGCTTCCGCTGGTCAATCGTACCGAGGCGGTTCGGTTTTCGGCGAAGACCGCCTATACCAATCTTCCGGTTGCAGGCGCGTATCGCGGTTACGGTGCCACGCAAGGTTCATTTGCGCTCAATGTCCAGATGGATGAGATGGCGCGAGCCCTTGGCATGGATGTGCTGGACTTCTGGAAGCGTAATCACATTCGGCAAGGAGAGAGCTCTCCGGTGTTTCAGGCGCTGGGCGAGGGCACCGAAGGCGTACCCATGACGATACAGTCGTGCGGACTGGAGGCGTGCCTGGAACAGGGAGCCTGTGCCATAGGGTGGGCGCAGAAGCACGGCAAGAATCAGAAAGGAAGGTTCGCCAGGGGTGTTGGTATGGCCGCGCTCATGCAGGGATCCTCCATTCCCAGAATCGACATGGCTGCCGCATCCATCAAACTCAACGATGACGGCTCGGTGAACCTCCTTGTGGGAGCCACCGATCTTGGCACAGGGAGCGATACGGTTTTGGCTCAGATCGCCGCGGAAGTGCTCGGGATTCCAATCGATAAAGTCATTGTCTACTCCTCTGACACCGATCTCACCCCGTTCGACACTGGCGCCTATGCATCTTCTACTACGTATCTATCGGGCGAAGCGGTAAGAAGAGCCGCCGAGGATCTTGGCAGAGGAGTAAGGCGGGTTGCAGGGAAAATGATAGGCGAAGATCCCGCGACACTTGTCCTCGAAGACGGCAATGTGAAGAGCCCGCGGAGCGAAACCTCTCTTGGCGACGTGGCGCTGCGGACGCTCTATCAGGAAGAACAAGAGCAACTCATGGGAACAGCATCCGCCTATTCAGAGCAGTCTCCTCCACCGTTTTCCGCTCATTTTGTCGAAGTGGAGGTCGACAGACTCACAGGGAGAATCGCCATTATCGAGTATGTTGCTGCGGTGGATTGTGGTGTGGCCATCAATCCAGTCCTTGCGGAGGGCCAGACTGAAGGTGCAGTGATCAATGGCATCGGATATGCGCTATTCGAGGAATATCTTATGGATTCGAACGGAAAGATGCGCAATCCGAATTTTATCGCATATAGGATTCCCACCACCCGGGATTTCCCGAATATCACGACGATTCTGGTCCCGACCTATGAGCCAAGCGGTCCCTATGGAGCTAAGAGCATAAGTGAGATATCCATCAATGGGCCACTGCCTGCCATATCGAATGCGGTGTTCGACGCGGTGGGCATACGGCTTCGGCATGCACCATTCACTTCTGATCGTGTGTGGAGCGCCCTCAGAAGCATATAGCCTTTATCCGAGACATCTCGTTTTTCGCGTAGATAGTGGCACTAGCTCCCAGAGTGCGGGTGCCCTCACGGGGAGCTACAGAGATGAGGATCGACGAAGTTGTCCGGCTGCCTTTGACCTCTGACTTCTGATCCGCCAGTCGGCGGATTGCGGCCGGAGGCCGCCTTAGGGTTCACGTCTTGACAAATCAAGGCTTCAGAACATAGCTATGTGACGCATGTTGCTGTCCTAATCTTCGGGGAAAGGAGGAGTGCTATGAAAAACTGGAAAGGGATGCTTGTTGCCCTTGTTGGGGTCATGGCCCTCGCGGCCGTTCTTGCAAGGGCCTCGGAATCGGCGCCATCCAATACCGTTGGGTTTTTCGCATACCAGATCACTACCGGTTCGCCTTGACGGAGCGACGGGTTCATGCCCATCTTCGGCGCGGGGAGGCATTCTACACACTCCTTGATGACGCAGAAGGGGCGAGACGTCCTTAGATCATATGTACAGGAGGCCCCCATGAAAGAATTGTTCTCAAGGCTTTTTCTCTGCCTGACGGTTATTCTGGCTCTTGTGTGCCTGAACGGTTGCTCCTCATCAACCGGAACATTGGCGCGGCCGGAGGCCTACAAAAGCGAGGCCATGGCGAGAGCAACGTATGAGAAAGCCCTCTCGAAGAACCCGCAAGATGCGTTTGCACACCAGTGGATGGGGCTCCTCTTGCTGCACCGAGGAGAAACAAAGGATGGCGAGGCTTATTTGCTCAAGGCAGTGGCGCTTGATGCCTCTCTGACCGAATCATACCTCAAGCTTGGGGAGCTGGCGGAAGAAGCGGGGCGTCTCGAACAGGCGTTGGGCTATTACAATAAGGCCATCCAGGGCAATCACGTTTTTTCTGCCGTTACCCAGAGAAAAACGGGCCTTGAGCGCCGGAGATCATCGGCCACGAGGCGTCTTGCCAATGCAAATGCACTGCTGATGGAGGGACGATATCAAGAAGCTCTCGATATCCTTGAGACCACCAAGAAGGATCTTCCCGGGGAGCCCAGAGTTGGTGACCTCATGGCGCGAGCCTATGTGGCTCTGGCCAGGATCGAGCAGGATTATGGCTTGAGAAAGCAGTTGCTTCATAATGGTCGAACGAGTTTGGCCGAAGTGAGGGACCCTGCGGGGTCTTCCGGGGCGGCAACGCTTCTCTCGGAAATCGAGACGCTCCTTGCAGAAGACGAGGAGCAGGTAGCCAGTGCCCGGGAATTGGTTGAATCCGGCGGCTCCACCTTCCGGAGAGAGATCTGCCTGAGCCACAAGGCTCCCATGGTGGAGATACGAAATACGAGCAGATCGGAGGTTAGTTTGGATCTTGGCTTTCGTGATGGGGTGACACAGTGGGTTGTTTCGGCGGACGGGGCATCCCTTCGCTCCGGGCCGGGCAGGGAGTATGACCGCATTGCTGGTCTTTCGCGGGGCATTCCCCTCTGGGTCAGGGTCATGGGTGAGGAGTATTATCATGTGATAACCCCGTCTGGAGAAGGTTGGATGAGCAAGCGGCTGCTCAGGAAAGAACGCATGGTGAAGCTGCCAATTCCAGCTGGTCGTTCCGTGAGCGTGATTCTTGCCCCTGGCAGGGCTGATTTCCGCTTGGGCAGGGGGATCAAGAGTATTGCCGAGGGAGACGAGGAGTTTCTGCCCTATCTCTGCTATTGCTGGCCATAGGGGAATTCGGCTTCGCTTCGCGGCCCACATGCCGGCAGGCAGGCATAACCGTGGTGCTGGGGGATGGCATACTGGCGAAGAATGGAGCAATGGAATGATGGAATATTGGAATGAGGAGAGATTCTTCGCTCCCTGCAGTCGCTCAGAATGACAGGCGTGGTTGCTCTTGGACGCGATAGCCGATTAGTGCAGCCGAGTTCACCAACTTCCCAGTTGAGCCCCGCGTCTACCGTGGGACTTGCGCTTTTTTTGCTTCTTGAGGGTAGCATTCCTTGGTTCCACGGTTTGAGCATCTGGTTCAAGAAGGGCAAGAGACGTTGACTTATTGGCCGCCATATGGTAGCATTTTTGTGATGATCACGCGTGAACCAACGAGCACACAGGCCTATTGGGGCCGGAAACTGGGGAGTTGCCATGGCCGTTGACCTAATGCGTATTCGTGATCAATTCCTGGTCAAAGCGAGAGAGCTTGGACTCAAGGTAGAAGAGAGAGCACCGGCGAAAGGATACAAGTTCAGCGCAGACCTCTATGCTGGCGAGGAGCGCATCGGTCGCCTGTATGTTCGCAAAACCACCGTTTCCTGGAAGGCGGCCGGTGCTTCGAAAGTCACGAGGATTACTGGAGCAGAAGGAGTCGAGAAGGCTCTCCGTCCGGTTCAGAAAAAACTGACCGAGGCCAGCGCGAAAAAGCCAATCAAAGAACGAACCGTGGTGAAAGCGGCGCCGCCCTCTCCGGCCGAGAGGGAAAAGCCTGCAGCTGCACCCGATGTAACCACTGGTGAGCCCGAGAAGCCTGCTGCCGTACCCATAGAGCCAAGTGGTGAAAAGGCGGCGTCGGCTCCGCCAAAACCGCCGACGAGTCTTAGCCGGGCCATGGCCGCCTTCAAGGAAGGGAAGTTCGACAAGGCCCGGCAATGGGCCAAGGTATCTCTTGCCGAGAACCCGGACAGTCATGCCGCAAAGGATATCCTTGATAGATCGCAGCGGTTGCTTGAAGAGCAGGAAAAGATCGCTGCCGGCGAGAAAAAGGATTCTTCCCCCAAAGAAGGGGAGAACAAGAGGAAGCCCCCGGCGTTTCTCAGAGAAAGGCCTTCAATACCACCCCGGGAGCCGCCGAAACCGGCCGAAAGTCCCTTGGTACCCAAGAAACCGACGCGCGTGCAGAAGCCCCTTGAGGCACCGCGAAGGGACACTACGCCGAAAGCCGAAGCGGCGGTTTCGAAACGACCGCAGCCTTCCGCCTCTCGCATGAGGATACCCCTATGGGCGATTGTTGCATTTGTTGGCCTCATCACAGCCATCATCTATCTCTGGCCGAGGGAGGCGGAACACGTGCGGGTACGGGGAAGCAGAGATACCGAGGCCTCAATCGCCGATTCACTAGCTGATCCAATAAACATGCTCAGGGAGCGTGCACGAACACTTGAGCTGGAGATGGAAGGAGACACTACAGGGACACCAGCGGGAGAACTTATCTCAGTACTTGCTGATATCGCGAAAAACGAACCGACTGATTCGACCGTACTTTGTCGAATGCATGAACTCATCGAACGAGCCGACTCATTGGCTGAATTCAATAAGGTTCAATATCGATTCTCCTCCACGGCCATGTTTCTCGACGAGGCGCGATCGGGATTAGAAGCATTGAGGGAAGTTGGCGGTGCGGACTCCGTGCTGGCTGTGCGTCGGGCAGAGAACGATCGCCGACGAGATATCTTGAAGACGAGACGAGAGCTATTCGAAGATCTGATTCCCGTTCAAGGTGGGCCTTTCATCAGAGGATTCGATAGGGGAGAGTTCGACGCGAGGCCTTCCAGGGAAGTTGCGCTCTCGTCGTTCTACATTGGAGCTCACGAGATCACCAATCGTGAGTATCGGGCATATCTGCTTGATACCGACCGGTCAGGGCCAACCGGCCGCGGGGCGGGTCAGAGGGCCTATGCATGGAATGGAACCGAATACCCCGAAGGGAAGGAGGATCATCCCGTCGTCCTTGTGACTTGGCAAGATGCGAAGCGATTCGCCCAGTGGGCCGGCATGGATCTACCCACCGAAGCCCAATGGGAAAAGGCTGCCCGTGGAAGTGACGGGAGACACTATCCTTGGGGAAATGAGTTTGATCTGGAACGGGCAGTATCTCGTGAGAGCAAGGCTAAGCTCAGTCCTGTCGGGAACAGATCAGGCGATGTAAGCCCATGCGGCGCTGTGGACATGGCCGGCAATGTTCGGGAATGGGTACAGGATTGGTATGGATCTGAGTACTATCGGTCTCGATCATCCAAGGGTCCTGATCCTGCCGGTCCTGGGAGGGGGCGATTCAGAGTGGCTCGTGGTGGATCTTGGCGAACCGATGCTGTGGTGACGGGGCTGACCCATGCACGCGGGAATCTCTCTCCTCAATCGAAAGATAGTGATCTTGGTTTCAGGCTTGCCTTGCCTGACAGCCTCTTTCCGGAGGAACTTAGGACTGAGTAGACGGTTATAGCCCAGACTTCTCACCAACTTTCGGCTGCAGCAGCCGATATGGCATCCCGCGTCCGACGCGGGACTTCGTTACGCTCTGTTCCGTCTTCGCGATGGCTACGACGTGACAAGCAGCCTCCTCGATCCCGCGTCGGCCGCGGGACAGAGGATACGCCTTCGGGCTTCCGTCTCCGCTCGTCGAGCTTCGCCGGGACAGGTCGCCACGGCGGAGCCAGGCTACGCCCTGACAGAGCCGGGGTCCTCAGTCGCAAGCCTCGCATTCAGAACCATCTCGGCAGCTTCGC
>JAUXFG010000291.1 GCA_030620115.1 Candidatus Fermentibacterota bacterium | reverse complement strand
GGAAGAATCGAGGGATTAGACTACGCTTCAACAATCAATACGAGGCCCACTAAGTGTCCAGCGAACATCACGAAAAAGTGTCCGCTGAACGAGGGGGTAATCGTCTGGAGATTTATTAGATGACGATTCTTGCGCGAACCCTATGAGGAAGGATTGGAAAGAAGCGAGCGGCCATCAAGGCCGAGTGGAATGGGGAGGTCGAGTAGCTCCAGGAGCGTCGGAGTAAGATCTCCGATCCACGCATCATGGATCTCGTGGTCTCCGGCCGCGCCGAGGAATAACGTCGCATTGTCATAGGTGTGCATGCCGTTCAGTACCCGTCGTTCGAAGACCTGGGGGCGAAGCATCCCATCCTTGAGATCCATACCGTCGTTTGGTACGAGCAACATGTCCGGCACTCCAATCCCTCGCTCATATCCCGGGATTTCACGCTCGATGAGTACCGCCTTGACAACCTGTTTCCCATCCGGACTGCGCCATGCCTGCAATGCTTCCCTCAGCGAGGTGAAGACAGCCTCCTTGGCGCTCGGAGAAACGGCGCCAAGCTCCTCCCGGCCAGCGAGATTCAGGTAGATTCTGCCTGGAATGAGGCTGTAGACCCGCGTATCATGCCATCGGATGTTCGACAGGGGTGGACCTGGTCGGGTATGCTCCAGCCGAGTCCAGCCTTGGTCTACCAGCCATTTGCCAAGATTCACCTCGTAGTCGAGCTTGCAGAAACCATGGTCGGAAAGGATGACCAACCCATCCGCGCCCTGGAGCTCGTTTCCAAGCCAGTCGAAAAAACTATCGAGCATGCGGTAGAACTCATAGAAATCAGTGTGAAACCGTGCGGAGGGATCCTCGAAATCATCCCAGAAGAAATGGTGGAGTCGGTCGGTCTCCATGACATGCGCGAGAAAAAGGGCCCAGTTCTCCCTTCGAAAGTAGTGGCGAACCGTGTCGATTCTGCGGGCGAGACTCTCCAAAACCAAATGCATGAATTGCGCTTTGTCCTTGTGCGCCACTGTAGGGTCTGGATCGATGACGTAGTGCAGCTCCTTCAGTACCTGTAGCTCCTGAGGAGGCCAGACCGCTTTATCCAATCCCGGCGAAAGGAAGCACGAGATCACGACGCCGTTGATCTGCATGGGGGGGGAAGTCACGGGAACGCCCATGGAGAAAACCTTGCCCCCCCTCTCGCTCACCACCTCCTGGATCAGCTTTCCTCGAATGTCGCTCGTTCTGGGAAAAGTAACACGGTATGCGCCCTCATCCTTATTGAGGAAGCCCATGATCCGATGTCGCGGAGGGAGAAGCCCTGTCATGAAGCTCGTCCATGCGGCGGAGGAGACCGTGGGGAGAACGCTCTTCTGCTCGAGTATGGTGCCCGAGGCAGTCAGCGCCTTCAGCGCAGGCATGACGCCTGATTCGATCATATGCAACAGCAGTGTTTTCGGAACTCCGTCGATGCCGATTACGGTCAATCGTGGATTGTCTTGTGTTAGGAACGCCATATCCGGTGAGGAGTAGTGGCTAGAGGATCACGCCCAGCGAGACTCTGTGTGTCTCATCAAACACGGGGTGCTGGGAAAACGCGTAGTCCAGGATAATGCCCCGCGCTTTGAGCCCTGCACCAAGAGTCAGGTTCCAGGCCCTCCCATAGGGTTCCTTGTCTTGTGATGATGGCTCGGCGCCGATGCGCAGGGCAATGGCGTCACGGTAGGAAATCTCTCCTCCCGCACGTAGATCCGCGCTGACCGCGCCTGTGGAGAATTGGCTGGCTGTTTCTCTTCCTTCGAATCGTACATCCACATCAACCGCGGTGATTATTCGCACCTGCCCCTGCATGGCGGAACAGAAAAATGCGTTGCCCAATTTCAGCGTAGGCGTCTTGGTATTCTTCGTGCCGTTGTTCCAGACAAGGAGCGTACCAAACGCATCGTGGAGGCTTGCTCCTGTTCTCCACCATGGCTTGATCTGATAGATGAGACCAAGGTCAAAGCCGAAGCCGAACATGCTATCATCGCTGTTCAGGCCAAGGAGATTCGAATCCCCTATCCCCTGGCGGAGTAGTTTCGCGTTCGCTCCCACAACCAATCCCGGTCTGAGATCTTTGGCATAGCTCAGGATGAGCGCCATCTCGACATCGCTCTTGTACTCTATTCTGCTTTCATCAATCCCCTCACCAGGCAGCTGCGGTTGTGCTTCATCGTAAGGATCCCACTGCCCGTTTCCTTCGGTTCCACCGGGGTTGTTGAATGGGTCATAATTGTCCCCGGCAGGATCCGGATTCTCGATTGGTTCGTATCCAGTCTCAAACTCATCGGACTGGCCATCAAGCCCCCAGTCATTGAACGCATTCTCAGTGTAGGGTATGTCATCAATGCCCATTCGGATCATGCTCAGGCCATATGATTCTTCATCAGAGGGGATCCCGAAGGCGAAGTAGTCG
>JAUXFG010000122.1 GCA_030620115.1 Candidatus Fermentibacterota bacterium | reverse complement strand
TTCCTGCTGCGACAGCCGATATGGCTCTGTCTGCTGCGTTGCGCTCCGTCGGCTTCCTCACCGTATCGTAGAGGATACGCCTGCGGGAGCCTCGGTCGCAAGCCTTGCAGCCACAGCCAACTTCACCGCTTCGCGACGAAAGCCGGTGAGAAGTGCGGGCTAAGGATTCGATTTCGGGCGGAAAGAAGCTATCTCAGCATTCCCCTCACGTCAAAGCCGAGATGATATCGATCTTCATGAAATATCCGGTCTAATCGATCAGGATTGATCCCCCTGAACCTCCGAACCCTGCACCCCGAACCCTGAACCCCGAACCCTCAACCTCTGAACCCTCAACCCTGAACCCCGAACCCCATCTTCACCCTTCTTGACATGATGCCCCCCGGCCGATAGCATTCGCCGGCATCATTTTCCAGATATCCAGGAGGAGAGGCGTGGAACTTGAATGGCGCACTATTCGCGATGTCGACGTTCGTGGTAAATGCGTTCTGGTACGGGTAGACTTCAATGTGCCGTTGACCCCGGACGGGGCGGTGACAGACGATTTGCGGATTCGGGCGAGCCTGCCCACGATTGAATACATCTTGGAGCACGGCGGGGCCCTCGTGCTTATGTCCCACCTGGGTCGCCCCAAAGGGAAGGTGATCCCTGGCCTCACCCTGCGGCCGGTTGCCGCCGTACTGACCGAACTCCTGGGCAGAAAGGTCCGGATGGCACCGGATTGTGTAGGCAAGGAGGCCAAGAGACTGGTGGATGGGCTTCAGCCAGGCGAGGTTCTGCTTCTCGAGAACCTGAGATTCCATAAGGCGGAGACAGCCAATGATTCTGAATTCGCCCGGCAGCTCGCCGCACTGGGCGATATCTATGTGAACGATGCATTCGGCACGGCCCACCGAGCCCACGCCTCTACCGTGGGAATTCCTGAAGCACTGGGGTCGGGTGTCGCCGGTTTTCTCATGGATAAGGAGCTCCGCTTCTTCCGGCGGCTTTTGGCGGCCCCGGACCCTCCCTTTCTGGCAATCCTCGGCGGCGCAAAGGTGAGTGGCAAGATTGAGGTCCTGAAGAACTTGCTTGAGATCGCCGACACGGTCTTTGTTGGTGGCGCCATGGCGAATACATTCTTTCTGGCTCGAGGATTCACCATAGGCGACTCCCTTGTAGAGCCGGATGCCGTGGAAACGGCGAACGCCATTCTCCGTGAAGCCGCCAGACTTCGGAAAAATCTGATGCTTCCTGTGGACCTCGTGGTTGCCCGGGACCTCAGCCACGAATCCGAACCGCTCACCGTCCCCTCCCAAGACATCCCGGAAGGATACAAGGCATTGGATATCGGTCCTGAATCGCTTTCGCTTCTGGCATCAGCGTGCGCGGACGCCAAGACCGTGTTCTGGAACGGACCCATGGGAGTCTTTGAATCGCCCCCGTTTGATCGGGGGACTCTCGAGGTGGGGCGCCGGCTTGCCGAGGCAACCAAGCAAGGAGCCATGACCGTGGTGGGAGGCGGGGACTCCGCCGCGGCATTGAGAAAAGCGGGCCTCGCTGATAGTATCAGTCATCTCTCAACCGGAGGAGGAGCCAGCCTGGAACTGGTCGAGGGTCGTGAGCTTCCGGGAATCATGGCGCTGCAAAGGAGGACGGGATGAGGACCCCTTTTATTGTTGGCAACTGGAAAATGAATTTGAACAAGGCGAACGCCGCCACGCTTGTTCAGGATATCATCACCGGCCTTCATACGAGCATTCACGAAGTCGAGGTTGGTCTCTGCCCGCCATTCCCCTATCTGGAGCGGATCTCAAAGCTCCTGGAAGGCAGCCCCATCGTCTTGGGCGCGCAGGATGGTCACTGGGCGGAGCACGGAGCATACACCGGAGAGGTTGCCATGCCTATGCTGGTTGACGTCGGGTGTAGATATGTGATAATTGGCCACTCTGAACGGAGACAGCATTCAGGCGAGACGGATTTCATAGTGGCAAAAAAAATCGCCGCGGCACTCGAAGCCGGGTTGCGCGTCATCCTCTGTGTCGGCGAAACGGAAGAGCAGCGTGATCAGGGGGTCATGGAGGATATCGTCGCGGGCCAGTTGCAAGGTGCATTGGTGGAGTGCTTCCCCGATGACATGGCGAGCATCATCCTCGCCTATGAGCCGATCTGGGCCATCGGAACAGGAAAGACCGCATCCAGCGAGCAAGCCCAAGAGGTGCACGAGTTCCTCAGAGCGTGGCTGTCGCGTCGTTTTGGCGACGCCACGGCGGAGACGGTCAGGATCCAATATGGCGGGAGTGTCAAGCCTGGAAACATTCGCTCATTGATTACCATGCCCGACATCGACGGTGCGCTTGTCGGAGGTGCGAGCCTGACCGCAGAGGCATTCCTCCAGATTGTGCACCAGAGTGCGGGTTGAAGGAGAGGCTGATGTATACATTTCTTCTTATACTCTTCATTATCAACTCCATCGCGCTCATGCTGGTGGTGCTTATGCAATCCAGCAAAGGCGGTGGCCTAGGAGGGTCATTTGGTGGAGGGGGAGGAAGTCAGGTCATTTTTGGCGGGAGAGGCGCCGGGACGTTCTTGACCAAGGCGGCTGCCTATCTCGGAGGGGGTTTCTTTGTGCTTGCAATTGCCCTCAGCATCGTCTCCGCGCGCGGAAGGACACGGGACAGCAAGATCCAGGACGAGCTCGCAAATATCGCCGGCCAATTGACAAACCCTGGGGTCCCGGTATCTTCGGCACTGAATATTTTCGACGCCGACACTTCCGGAATCGAGGATTTGGACACCTCGGGAACAGAGGAGTTCCCAGAGGGTACGGATAGTCCGGCCGCAGAATAGATGATTCGTGCCGAGGTGGTGGAACATGGTAGACACGCCATCTTGAGGGGGTGGTGGGCAACGCCCGTGCGGGTTCAAGTCCCGCCCTCGGCACCAGAGACGGCTCAAGGCCTGAGAACTCATGATTTGGAGTTCTCAGGCCGGATTTTTTTGTGTCGGCACATGGTGGGACAAACATCCCCAAGATGGAGGGAATACGCGAATCAGTGCGGACTGATGTCGCCGTGAGAGGTGTTGCATGATCGAGAATCTGGGCAAAGATAGAGACGACGTGTCTTCTCGCTCCTCCGATCGACTCGAGGAGGAGTTTCTGGATGCGCGGAAGGTCTTTCTCTGGGGAACGATTGACGACGAGCTTTCAGAGAAGGTAGTCAAGAAACTCCTCTATATGGACAACAAGAGCTCGAAGGAGCCCATCACGCTGTACATCAATAGCCCTGGCGGCGCTATGACGTCCGGCTTTGCTGTCTACGATACCATGAAGGGAATCGCCGCCCCGATTCACACGATCTGTCTGGGGTTGGCAGCCAGCTTCGGAGCCGTTCTCCTCGCCGCAGGAACGAACGGGAAACGATATGCATGGCCTCATGCGAGGATACTCATCCATCAGCCCCTCATACCGGGGCGACTTATCGGATCGGCGTCTGACCTCGAGATCCAGGCCAAAGAGATGATCAGGATGAGGGAATGGATCAACCAAGTACTCTCTGAGCTCTCCAG
Source organism: Candidatus Fermentibacterota bacterium (assembly GCA_030620115.1). GTDB lineage: Bacteria > JAFGKV01 > JAFGKV01 > JAFGKV01 > JAFGKV01 > JAUXFG01. Next base: position 8,193 of record JAUXFG010000122.1, on the reverse strand, counting down.
CCAGCCCATCGAGAAAATCCGTGAGGATACTGATAGAGATTTCTACATGAGTGCGAAAGATGCAAAAGAATACGGGCTCATCGATCACGTTCTCACGCATGGTTCCAAGAAATGAACTGCGCACCACTAATTCTATGAATTCGACGCGCTTCGGGAGAGGGGAGACACATTCGTCCTGTGGCGGCAGATTGCACACCAGTTCGAGAGGAACAGAGGCACTATGTACATCCTAGTTCTGAACTGCGGGAGTTCATCCGTCAAATTCCAGCTCTTTGACAAGACAACCCAGCAAAGCCTGGCACGCGGTTTGATTGAGAAGATCGGCTCCAGCGTGGCCGGACTCAAGTATGTTCCTTTAGAGGGGCCGCGCATCACCGAGCAACTCGAAGTCCTCGATCATGCAGCCGCCATCCGGCTCGCGCTGCGGACTCTCACCAATCAGAAGTATGGTGTAATGAAGGATGTAAGCGAGGTCGAAGGTGTCGGCCATCGCGTGGTTCATGGTGGTGAGAGATTCGTGGATTCGGTTCTCATTACGGATGAGGTACTTGAGCAGATCGAGAACTGCGCCCAGTTCGCACCGCTGCATAACCCGCATAATCTGAGGGGTATCAAAGCCTGCGAAGTGCTGCTTCCGAATCTGCCACAGATCGCGGTGTTTGATACCGCATTCCATCAAACCATGAAACCAGAAGCATATCTCTACGGATTACCTTTGGCCCTCTACAGAAAGCTCGGAATCAGGAGGTATGGGTTCCACGGGACTTCGCATCGTTATGTCGCGCAGGAAGCCGCGCGGATCCTAGATACACCCATCACCGATCTCAAGATCATCACGTGTCATCTTGGCAACGGAGCCAGTATCACAGCCGTTGATGGCGGAGAGTCCATGGATACCAGCATGGGCTTCACTCCTCTCGAAGGGCTCATCATGGGGACACGATGCGGAGACATCGATCCTGCCATTGTACCGTACATGATGAAGCGGGAGAATCTCTCCGCAAGGGATGTGGATTCTCTGATGAACAAATCCAGCGGAGTCTTAGGGCTCTCGGAAAACACGAATGACATGCGCGAGATCGAGGATGAAGCGCTTTCCGGTTCTGAAGAGAATATGTTCATCCTCGAGATCTATTCCAGGCGAATCAAGAAGTACATCGGGGCCTATGCAGCCGCCTTGGGGGGATTGAACGCCATCGTGTTCACTGGCGGCGTCGGGGAGAATTCACCTATCGTTCGAGAGCTCTCCACCAGAGGGCTTGAGTTCATGGGCGTGGTTCTGGATCGGAAGAAGAACCAAGCCTCATCGGATATCATCAGCACGGGCTCGGTGGATGTACTCGTCGTGAGGACGAACGAAGAACTGGCCATTGCGAGGGATACCATTGCCATTATCGACCACGCCGAGGCAACAAGATCGGCCCAGGAAGCAGAGGAAGAGCTTTCCCACTTCAGTGAAGTACTCAAGGCGGAGATTGTATTGCAGTGGGGGACGGATAGAACCCAGGGACCGGATGATCTGATCAAATGGCTTGAGATCGAGAAGAACAAGAAAGTGAGCCTGGAGGCCATGAAACGTCTCATACAGGTTATGGGTCTCTCATAGAAGAGAATGGCTGCGGCAGGAGGTGAGCACGAAATGAACAACAAGATCTCGCACAAGCTCAGCGCTGCGGAGAGCGGCCGACTTCTCGCGAGAGTCTGGCTGGACGCCCTGGAAGAGACGGCAAGGGATTTTCATGGGAGTCACCCTCACGCATTCACTGCTCGTGCGTATCAGCATTCCACTGAGGAGTGGCTCCGGATTCTCGACAGCGAGTTCGGCATCAGTCCCAAGAAGGCATCCACTATCAAGGAGGCTGTGGAGAACTACATCGAGCTCGGTGTGAGAGCCGCTCTATTCGAAGATCCAAGCCAATTCCAGCTTGAGGAGAAGGGACCGCATCATCTGGAAATCACGGTTCTTCTCTGTCCGTATCTTTCTTCTTGCAAGGATCTGCTGGAGAAAGGGCTTGGGCTCCGTGATCTTACTTGTCCGCGGATCGGGTGTTTCAGGGCCAGTACTGAGATAATGACAGGAATTGTCTGTGATTATGAGGTGACTTCCATGCGACTTGATGAGGGCTGCACCGGCATCATAGAGGCTGTTCGAGGGAAACAATGAATCCTGCAGAGCTGAAGCCCCAGCTCCTGGAGGAAAGCGACTGGAGGATAAGAAGGCTTACCGCCAGAAAGCTGGGACAGTCCACGGATGCCGAGGCTTCAAAGATTCTCATCGAGGCGCTGGAAGACCCTGATCCAGAGGTACTCGCTGCAGTTATTGCTTCCCTGACACGGCTGGGCGAGCCCGCCGCGGCAACTCGCCTCCTCAGACACAAGATCCTATCGAATAACTCAGCATTGGTGAGGTGGATGGCGGTCAAGGCCCTGGGCAAACTCGGGAGTCATGAGGTACTCGAGACCTTGAGCCGCATGCTCGATGATAAAGAGTGGGTTGTGCGTAATGAAGCCCGTGTCGCCTTGGTGGAAAGAATCAGGGCTCTGGAGTCGCCTCATGAGCCGCGGAATCTGAGTCTCCTTCTGAGGTTCCTCACCGCACAGGATCGTGAGGTTCGCGAAGAAGCTACGGCGGCCCTGGGCCAGACCGACCCGGATCATGTAGGGGCGCTGGTTGAGACGCTGGAAATGCCCAGCCCCATGGTACGAGAGGGCGTGCTCAAGGCGCTGGGCGCGATAGGCTTGGCGCCGCTCTTGCCGACCATCATCAAGGCATCCCACGATCCTTCCCCGGAGATCCGCCGGACGGCTGCCTGGGCCATGGGTCGAATAGGAGATCCACGCGCTTCCATGAGACTCGCCGAGCTCCTCGATGATCACGTTGGTGATGTGGCGGCTGCCGCCATGGAGGCAATTGCACAGGGGGGTGAGGCCATGCTTGGTTCGCTCCTGGCTGCCTTGAAATTCGCGCGATCCGCGATTGGCAAAGCCAACATCCTCAAGGTCCTTGCGCGGTTGCACTGCCCTGCTTCTCTGCCCAAGATCATAGAACATATGGCGGACGGTAGATTCATGGTTCGGAATGCCGCTACTCGGGCGGCCATCGTCTTTGGCGAAGAGGCGGTCAAGCCTTTGATCGCCATGCTTCAGGTGAGCTCTGCGCCCATTGCGGTCATCGTAGATGAAGCGGAAGGTGGGCCCAGTCGGCGGGTGAGGAGGCGCGCGATAAGAGCCCTTGGAGAGCTCGGCAATCATGGAGCCGTGGAAGCGCTGAAACGATTGGCCGGCGATCCCGATATTTGCATCTCAAAGGCCGCACAACGAGGCCTTCAGCAGATCGGCTGCGCCGCCTGGGGAAGAGTCTGCGCCGCAGAAGCACTGGGCATGATAGGAGAGAGCGAAGAGGCACTTCACGCATTGCGCGGCGCGCTTCGGGATCCAGGCCATCATGTACGGGCCGCCGCAATGCGCGCCCTTGGGAGCTGGGGGATCATGCATTGTGATCCTGCGGCGGTTAGAATCCTGCTCAAAGACCCGTATGAGGATGTTCGTGCTGAGCTGGCTCTTGCCTTTCAGCGGGTCCAGGATCCGCAACCCGAATGTGTGGAAGCAGCGGTGCTCGCTCTGCAGGATTCGTCGAGATTGGTGCGTTCCCATGCCGCTCGAGCGCTAGGGAGATTTAACCAAACTTCAGCAACACCGGCACTGATTGAAGGACTTGGAGACCCCTACAGGCATGTTCGGAGGGATTGCAGGAACGCGCTCATGAACATCGGAGAGGCGGTCTTGCCGTTCCTTCGGGATGCCCTGCCCGAGAAGCCGCGTGAAACGGGGAAAGAAATCCTACAGATCATGAAAGCGGTTGCTCAACCTGAGTTCGCCACCGAACTGCAGACTATTGCAGGAAAGCTCCATGATCCCGAGCTGGCAGAAGAAGCACGAGAGACCGCACAAGAAATTGGCTCAGGAAACAAGAAATCACGCGAGAACGTAGCGACATGAAAGCTTTGTTGGCTTTCAGCTCCTCCTCTTCCCTCCCCTGTGAGGCCTTGCGGCCCTCCTATATCCCGATGTAGGAGCGCCGTGAGCCGCGAAAGCCCATCCGATGTATTCCCGCCCTCAGCATAGAAATCCGAAATTCTTCACAGTAACCCGTTTATCCGTATTTATGCAATCATGCAATCACGCAATCTGACAGTCAAACGCCGGCTTGCTATATTGAAATCCCCCAGCGGTCCGGATATGTTCTGTGAACGCATCCACGATGCTGACAGCAATCCAGGCGTCTCACAAGGAGAAAAGAATGGATGAACACATAGATGTGCTCAAAAGCAGGATGGAAGAGGATAGCTTCCAGCGACTCATGGCACTGCAAAATCCGAGTCTTCACCGATTCTTGGCACGATATGCCGAGCTATGCAATCCTGACAAGATCGTCGTATTGGATGATTCCCCCGAGGCATACCAATGGATGCGCGAAGAAGCTGTCCGAAGGGGTGAAGAACGACCCATTGGACTCGATGGCCAGACCATTCACTATGATGGCTACTTTGATCAGGCGCGGGACAAGAAACAGACCAAATACCTCCTTCCCCCCGACGTGGACTATGGTGCGCAGTTGAACTCCACTGATCGGGAAGAAGGGCTCAGGGAGATACATGAGATCCTCGCGGGCATCATGGTCGGCCACACGCTCTATGTCCGATTCTACACATTGGGTCCCCAGGGCTCGATCTTCTCCATCTCATGCGTCCAACTCACCGACAGCTCATATGTTGCCCATAGCGAGAACATCCTCTACCGTCCGGGATATGAGCAGTTTCGCAGCCTTGGCGCCTCGCAGGACTATTTTCGTTTCGTGCACTCCGAAGGAGAACTCAAGAACGCGGTGAGCATAAACATCGACAAACGGCGTGTCTACATTGATCTTCAGGAGAACATCGTCTACAGCACGAATACCCAGTACGCAGGAAATACCGTCGGTCTCAAGAAGTTGGCCATGAGACTGGCCATCAAGAGAAGCGCCTCGGAGGATTGGCTCACCGAACATATGTTCGTCATGGGAGTGCACGGCCCAGCAGGTAGAACTACTTACCTCACGGGCGCCTTTCCCAGCGCATGTGGGAAAACATCCACCAGCATGTTGCCCGGAGAGAGCATCATCGGTGATGATATCGCTTATCTGCGGCTCATCGATGGGCGAGTACGCGCAGTCAATGTGGAAACGGGTATCTTCGGCATCATCCGGGACGTCAACGAGAAAGATGATCCCGTCATCTTCAAGGTCCTTACGTTCCCAGGGGAGGCGATCTTCTCTAATATTCTGGTGACGGAGGACAATACGCCCCGATGGCTGGGAGATGATAGGCCCGAGCCAACACATGGCCACAATCACTCTGGTGAGTGGCAGCCAAGCAAGAAGGACGCCGCGGGGAACGTGATTACCATGAGCCACAAGAATGCCCGCTACACGATCCCCATCGCAAGATTGAGCAACCGTGATCCCATGGCCGATGATCCTCGTGGTGTTCCCATCGGCGGGCTGATCTATGGAGGCCGTGATTCCGACACCACGGTCCCTGTCGAGCAGGCGTTCGACTGGGATCATGGAATCATCACCAAAGCCGCATCTCTGGAGTCTGAAACTACGGCTGCGACCCTTGGCCAAGAAGGCGTCCGGAGGTTCAATCTCATGTCCATCCTCGATTTCCTCTCCTATCCCATGGGGGAGTACATCGAGAACAATCTTCGCTTCGGGCATGCCATGGACACGCCCCCATTGATCTTCGCGGTCAACTACTTCTTGAAAGGCCCTGAGGGGCAGTACCTCAATGGTATGCTCGACAAGAGAGTGTGGGTCCAGTGGATGGAACGCCGTATCCATGGCGAATTCAGGGCACGGCGAAGCCCCACAGGGTTGATCCCCTTGTATGAGGACTTGAAAGAACTCTTTGCCATATATCTCGGCCACGACTACACATTGGAAGAGTACAACGAGCAGTTCAAGATCCGGATTCCCGAGCTTCTGGCGAAGGTTGAACGAATTGAGAAGGTCTATGCCGCGGAGAAAAATATCCCCACGGCGCTTTTCGATGCTCTTCGAACGCAGCGTGAACGACTCGAAGAGCTCCAGAAGAAACATGGAGACTACATGCTTCCGGAGAGCCTTCCCGTGGAGGATGCGTGACCCGCATGGTGAACATTCTGGGCATGGCCTAGCACCACAGGGCACGGGCGCCACGTCACTGAGAGCGGAGCTCGGGAAAAGGCGTAGGGCTGCCCTGCCAGGAGGCGGGGCAGCATGCGCGTAACATCTCAATAAGGGTTTGCGCAGGAATGAGTTCGCAGTCTCGCGGCTCATACTTGCCTCAGATTTGGTCTCCCTCATGTAGGGGCATCCGCCAGCCGGCGCATCGAGGAAGCCGACAGAGTCCGCCAGCTCGCGAAAAGCGTGCAGTGCCATATTAGCAGTTTCGGCCGAGAGTTGGTGAGAAGTTCGGGCTGAGCGGGTGTGTGAATGCGTGTCATTCTGAGGAAGCACAGCGACCGAAGAATCTGGGAGGGGTAATCGGGAGAGAAGTGAAATGCTTGAATGAGGTAATAAACGCCAAGTAGGAGCCTCAGTGGGATGGTGGATTGAATGCGTGATATTTCCAAGATCTCCATATCGACCACACCGCCCGTATGGTCGATGCTGTGACACAAAGCGGCTAATGTCTTTATCCTTGATCGGGATCGGTATCGAACTGAGGAGTGATCACATGGCCCTCAGTTATACAAATCTGGATGTCTAATGAAGGTGAGAGCTACGGTGTGGCCTATTTCGATAGCGATTCCGATACCGATTCCGGTGATGTTGTGGAGGAGAGAATAGCCCCCGTGTTATGTGTGTCCTGCTGACAGCTTTCGCGAAGGGGGATTGAGGCCTCCGGCTCCGCTTCCAGCCCGTAGGCTTACAGGCCGGAGGGTAGAGCCTCCGGCTCGGTGAGGGAATTTCTCCGATATCCCACGGGGTTATTGAGAGATTACCTATTGAGATTCGTAACCGTTCACGGGTTCAAAGATTCAGAGGTTCAAAGGTTCACCGAAGATTCGAACCGTTGATTCGTAGGCTTTGAAAGGTAACCTTGAATCCCGCTTCCAGCGGGAAACTCTGAACCTGTGAACGCTTACACATAGCCCAAGCTGACTTTAGGCAACCCTAAACGGTGAACTCTGAACCCGTGAACGGCTACTGAGATTCTATACCTATTGTGCCATTTGAGTTGGCAAGGTTGCTGAGTAGGTAGCTGGATAAACCGCTGTCTCCGCGATCATGTCATGTAGCGCTTGACGCTCATAACCGAGGACAAAGAAGCAGCCGATGAAAATGGCGAGACCGGCAAGGCCGCTCAGCCAAGAGAATGCATCCACGCCGAGTATCCCCCCGGCGAGTGAGATGAAGAATGCGCAGTTCTTCAGAGCGTATCGCAATACAAGCCTGCCGATGGGCGCTTCAGATCCATCGGCATTGCGTATCTTCAGACTGAGCATCCGCTTGGCCGGTGAAGCACCCGTCAGCGCTTCAATGAGGCCATAGAATAACGAGAAGAGCCCGATACCGATCAATGCTCCAAAAAGCGCACCCGCCAAAGCACCGACACCTCCTCCTACCAGCACTCCTTCTGGTTCTCCGGAAGCGATGCCAAACAGCGATCCCAAAGCGCCACCAAGAGCACCTCCCGCAATAAAACCTATCATGAGACCACCAACGGTACTCAGGAATCCATCGATGAGCCCTGCTATAAGGCGGCTTCCAAATCCAATCCGTCCTTCAATCATTCAACCCTCCTTTTCATGAACCCACTGATTCATACCCCCGATGTAGCGGTCGTATTCAAGATACGATGATAAGGTCTTGCGCAAGAAAAAGCTACATCGAGCCCCGTGTACTGCGCGGGGTTCGCATTCTTGGCGCACATATCTGCCGCAGAATCTGCCTCCCTCATGTAGGGGCACGGCATGCCGTGCCCACCGAAGGCGTACCGGACGTCGCAAAATCGAATAGTCTAGTAAGTCTATGGATTTACTAGACTATTCCTGGGATGTTTCGGATGGGCCCTTCGACCAAGCTCCATTCGGCAGGCCCATGACTGGAAGCAGGACAGGCCGGGGTCATCGCGAGCGACAGCGCGGCGATCTCAATGGGTGGATGAA